>NZ_CP015882.1:1215000-1459374 GCF_000697965.2 Ensifer adhaerens
ACGGAGCCGCCCGGAGAGATGGAAACTATACGTGCGCCGGCCTTCTTGGCAATCTCGATGTTCGAAATAAGATAGCTCGTTCGGCCCGAGAAGGAGAGCACGAAAAGCACGTCTTCTCCCGTCAGGCGCGGTGCGGAAACCATCTGCAAGGTTGGATCGGAATTCATGTCAGTGAAGATGGGTAGGACGGCGAAGCTGTGACAGCATTGCAAACGAGCCGGGGATGAAGCGTATCAGAGCTTTCAGCATAGCGCCGCGCTGTGGGGGAAAGTAGGAATTCGCGTCACGGGAAGCGCGGAAAAAGGGCCGTGGCAGGACCTTCAACA
Source organism: Ensifer adhaerens (assembly GCF_000697965.2). Lineage (NCBI taxonomy): Bacteria > Pseudomonadati > Pseudomonadota > Alphaproteobacteria > Hyphomicrobiales > Rhizobiaceae > Ensifer > Ensifer adhaerens. The sequence continues at coordinate 1,215,327 of NZ_CP015882.1, forward strand.
TCCGAAAGGGGATGGGACCGGATGCCCCGTACTTAGCGTTCCGCTTGAGCATCAATTTAATCCGGCGAATGTGAAGGTTGTGAACGTGGGTGAGCCCCACTTTGATTTAGACGAGATTTCACTTTTAATCGGACGGAATTCAAACCGTGTATTCCGAGGATAGCAGACTAGGGTCCGGCTCTGGCTTCGCCACGAAGCCAACGACCAAGCCCCCCGGCCGACTTTCTCCAGTGTCTCCAACCTTGGGTTCGCACCGCCAACTTCTATTTCCGCGATCTGCCGACGAGTGAGGCCGACGATCTCGGCAAACTCCTGCTGGCTGAGACCTATGCCTCTGCGGAGGTCACGTACTGCGTCCGGGAAATGCAAGCCGCCGCACCGCAATCCTGCAGAGTTCGACACCGTCTGCGGTGAGATGCTGGGAGCGCTGTGCTTCCCGTCTCCTAGCGCCGCTTCGCAATCAAGGACCGCGACACAACCACAACGAGCCCGATCAAAACCGTCCCCGCGATGAAGAGGAAGGCCGCCGCAGCGATCGCAGGGCTGATGTTTTCACGGATGCTGGAAAACATCTGCCGCGCCAACGTCCGCTGGTTCGGGCCTGCGACGAAGAGCGTGAGGACGACTTCGTCCAACGACGTCGCAAAGGCGAGCACCGCGCCAGAGAGTACGCCCGGCATGGCGAGCGGCAGGGTGACCCGGCGGAACACCGTCGTTGGCGAAGCACCGAGGCTCTGGGCCGCAAGCTCGACGCGCTGGTCGATGCCGGCAAGCGCGCCGGTGACGCTCACGACCACAAAGGGCACCGCAACGACCGTGTGGGCGATGATCACGCCCATGTAACTGTTGGTAAGGCCAAAACCCGCCAGCATCACTTGCATGCCGACCCCCAGCACGACGGCCGGCACCACCATGGGCAGCAGGAAAAGTGTGCGCATCGAACCGCGAAAGAGAAGAAGGCGGTTGCGCAGGCCGAGCGACGCGGCCGTACCAAGCGCGGTTGCGAGCAAGGTCGTGCCCGTGCCGATGATCAGGCTGTTGACGATTGCCCGCCGCCAGGCGTCCGCGAAGAAGAGTTCCTCAAACCAGCGTAGGGACCACGACGGGATCGGATAGGTGAGGATCACGCTCGAGGTGAAGGCGAGCGGCAGGATGGCAATGAGTGGCGCGACGAGGAAGAGGATCGTCAGCGTGGCGAAGGTGGCCTTGGCGATTTTCATCGGCATGGTCACCGCCCCCCAACTTCGTCGCTGGAGAGCCGTGAGTAGACGCTGTAGAGCAGTAGAGTTGCGACCAGGAGTACGACCCCGAGCGCACCGGCCATGCCCCAATTCGCCGATCCCGTGGCGTAAAAGGCGATGATCGAGGAGATCATCTGGTCGCCCGGTCCGCCAATCAGCGCCGGCGTTATGTAATAGCCAATCGCAGAGATGAACACTAGCAGAGCGCCGGACGCCACACCCCTGAGGCTTAGCGGCAGCAGCACTCGCAGGAAAGCGCGCAGCGGGCGCGCGCCGAGCGAGGCGGCGGCCGGCATCAAGTTCTTCGGGATGGTGATGAGCACGGAATAGATCGGCAGCACCATGAACGGCAACAACACATGGGTCATTGCGATGATGACGCCGGTGCGGTTGAAGATCAGCGTCAGCGGCGCATCTATGAGGCCGATGGCGCGCAGGAGATCATTGATGAGACCCTGCTCCTGCAACAGGATGAACCAGGCCGCGGTGCGCACCAGAAGCGACGTCCACAGCGGCAACAACACGGCGCCAAGCATCAGATCACGCTTCCAACCCTCGAGCGAAGCGGCGATGATTGCGTACGGAAAGCCGATACAGGCGCATGCGAAGGTGACGAGCGCGGCTATCCAGAAGGTGCGCATGAGGATCACGGCGTTGACGGACTGGTCTGGCGGCAGATGCTCGATATCACCAGCCGCATTGCGACCAAGATCGACGGCGGCAAGCAGGTTGCGGTCGGTATAGGGCGAGAGCGCATCTGCGATCGCCAGCCAGAACTCCGGCTTCTCCCAGCGTTTGTCGATGGAAACGAGGTCGGCGGGTGGGTTCGCCGTATCTTTCAATGCACTCGTCGTCTTGCCCATCAGCGTGCGAAAACCGGAGCGGGCGCTGTTGAGACGCCGCACCATGTCACCAAGCGCCTGATCGTCGTCGACGGACTTCAGGTCCTCCATCAGCGCCATCTGCATGGGTGTGGTGGGTGGAGACTTACGGTCCCAATCGGCCAGAACTTCCGCGCTGCGTGGCAGCAGCCGCAACACGGCCGGATCCGACACGGACTGCGCCATCATGCTGAAGAGCGGCCAAAGGAAGAAGCCGATGAGGAAAAAGAGCAGCGGCGCCAGAAGAAGCAGCGATCGTCCAGTGCGGGAGGAGACTCCACTCATGGCGCAATGACCCGACAATCGCCGGCCGAAAACGCCGCAAAGACTTTGGTGCCTGGCGGAAACTCGCGCGACCTTCTGCCGAGTTTGGCGATCAGCGGGTGAGTGGCGTTCTGCAACTGCACGCGCAAATGATCGCCCTGATAAACGGAATCCGTAACTTCCGTTTCCAAGACGTTTCGACCCTCACTGCGCGTCTCGCTGAGATCTACCCGTTCCGGACGGATGGAGAGAAAGACGGATTGGCCGGAAGCGACGCTGCCGGAAACCGCCGATACAATTTGTGCCCCCGAACGAAGACGCACAGTCGCTTCCGCGCCTTGCACGGTTTCCACGACACCTTCGACGAGATTGGTCTCGCCGATGAATTCGGCGACGAAGCGCGTCGCCGGCTCGTCGTAGACCTGGCGGGGTGTCCCGATCTGCTCGATCTTGCCCTTGTTGAAGACGGCGACGCGATCCGACATCGTAAGCGCTTCGGACTGGTCATGCGTAACGAAAACGATTGTTAGGCCGAGGCGGCGGTGCAGATCGCGGATGTCGAGTTGCATCTGCTCGCGCAACTGCTTGTCAAGCGCGCCGAGTGGCTCGTCCATCAGCACGACACGCGGTTCGAAGACAAGCGCCCGGGCAAGCGCCACGCGCTGCTGCTGGCCACCCGAGAGCTGCGAGGGCCGTCGGTCGGAAAGGGTTGAAAGCTGCACCATGTCGAGTGCACGTTTGACGCGCTCATCGATCCCCGCCTTGCCAATGCCCCGCATCTGGAGCGGAAAAGCGATGTTTTCGCCGACTGACATGTGCGGGAAGAGCGCGTAGCTCTGGAAGACAACACCCATGTCCCGCTTGTAGGTGGGCACCTTATTGATGGTAGTTCCGTCGAGAAGGATCTCGCCCGCGGTCGGCTGCTCGAAGCCAGCGAGCATCATAAGAAGCGTCGTTTTGCCCGAGCCGGACGGGCCGAGCAGGCTGACGAACTCCCCCTTCCCGATGCCGAGATCGAGATGTTCAACCACGCAAAGCGGGCCGTAGAATTTCGTAATGCGGTCAAATCGAATGTATTCGGCCACGGCAGACTCCATCGCTAAAGGCGAAGGATGCGTCCTCAAGAAACGCACCCAGCCATCCAGGAAAGGGCGCTCCCGGTGGAGCGCCCTTCACCACGGATGTTCTTACTGGGCGAGCCAGGCGTTGAAGCGCTGCGTCAGCGTCTCGGCATTGTCGATCCAGAAATCGACATTGAGCGAGATGGCATCTGTCATGTTGGCAGGATCGGTTGGCAGGTCCTTGGAGAATTCCGCCGGTACTTTGGACGCAGCCTCCTTGTTCGGCAGACCGTATGCCACGAATTCCGGCAGTTTCGCCTGGTTTTCCGGCAGGCTCGCAAAAGCGATGAAGTCCTGCGCAGCCTCCTTGTTCTCCGCATCCTTCAACACGACCCAGCTATCGACGGCATAAATGCTGCCGGGAAAGACGACCTTGAAGTTCTTGCCTTCCGACCGATTGATGCCGGTGATGCGGCCGTTGTATGCCGAAGTCATGGCGACTTCGCCCGATGCGAGAAACTGCAACGGCTGTGCGCCCGATTCCCACCAGACGATGTTAGGCTTCAATTCGTCGAGTTTCTTGAAGGCGCGGGCGACCCCCTCCTCTGTACCGAGAACGTCATAGATCTCATCCTTGGAAACACCATCGGCGAGCAGCGCGAATTCCAGCGTGTATTTTGGGCCCTTGCGCAGCGAGCGCTTGCCGGGGAACTTTTCGACGTTCCAGAAGTCCGCCCAGGAAGTCGGGCCTTCCTTCAGCTTGTCGCCGTCATAGGCGATGGCCGTCGACCAGACGATGGCGCCGACACCACAGTCATTGACCGCAGAATCGAGGAATTTGTCCTTACCGCCCATCTTGTCCCAGTCGATCTTTTCATAAAGACCGTCGGCACAACCGAGCGCCAGTTCTTCGGCTTCCACCTGCACCGCATCCCAGTTCGGTGCGCCGGCCTTGACCTTCGACTGGATGACGCCGATCCCGCCGTCCCAGGCTTCGTCGAGCACTGGCTTGCCGGACTTTTCGGAGAACGGTTTGAAGTAGATGTTGCGCTGGGCATCCTGATAGTTTCCACCCCATGAAACGACTGTTAGATCTCGCGCGAAAACCGGCACAGCAAGGCCCGCCGACAGAACGACGGCAGCCGCCGCCAGGACACCCGATTGAAAGATTGTCTTCATGGCATTCCCCTTTTCTTCGTTGGTGAAAGAGCCGCTGCGGCTCCGATGACGATCCCATGCAGACCGTTGTCCCCGTCCTGTTTGCGGCGGTGGCTGCGGCCTCACCGGTCTTTGCGCCCATTCTCCCTTGGACGTTTCAACCGATGGATGCATTCTAGTCATTGCAGGCCAACGGGTTTTCCCGATTTGACCGTTGTCAGACGTGCTGCCCTCCGTTGATGTGGATTTCCGCGCCGTTGATGTAGGACGATGGCTCGGTGCAAAGGAAGTAGATGGTCTCCGCGACTTCGCGCGGTTCGCCCAGTCTTCGCATCGGCACTTCCGCCGCCACCAGTTCATCGGTTCCGGGCGACAGGATAGACGTTTCGATCTCGCCCGGCGCGATGGCGTTCGCCCTGACGCCGCGTTGGCCGAATTCGTGCGCCATTTCGCGGGTCAGTGAGGCCAGCGCCGCTTTGGACGCCGCATAGGCAACGCCTGCAAAAGGGTGGACGCGAGAGCCTGCGATGGACGTAACATTGACGATCGAGCCCTTCGCCGCTTCCAGTTCCGGCATGAGCGCGCGGGCGATCAAAGCGGTCGACACAAGATTTACGTTGAGCACCTGCGTCCAGACATCGGCATCGGTATCCAGCACACCGAGGCGACTCTTGCCCGGTCCCTTCGGCGAAATGCCCGCATTGTTCACGAGTGCATGCAGGCGCCCGTTCGGTAGGCGCTCGCGCACGGTCGCAGCCAGGCGGTCAATCTGCGTGAGATCGGCAAGGTCGGCCTGGATATGGCTCTCGCGTGCGGACGGCCAGGCACATTCCTCGGAAAAGGACTGGCGAGAAACGGTGAGAATACGCCAGCCCTTCGACTGAAAGAGCTTGACCGTTGCGTGCCCGATCCCCCGGCTCGCCCCCGTCAGCAACATGTACCGGCAATCATCGGTCATCGGAGCGCTTCCTTTTGATGTTTGATGCATCGTAATAGGCTGCCCATGAATTGCAAGTCTCCTATTCCAAGCGACGTCAAGCCCGGCGCGCCTCCGGCTCGCTGCCCCGTTCGATGCGCTCGAGGATCGGCTTGCCGCCGAGCAGGATGTCGTCGACGATTGCCATCGAAGCGGCGGCGGGATCGTGCCGCTTCAGGGCTTCGACGACCGGGTAGTGGTGGTCAATCATAGCCCTTCCGCCCTCTATGTAAGCATCGGAAATGTGTGGCCCCATCCGCAGCCAGAGCCGCCGCAGGATGCTGTTCAGCACCGGCAGCCCGGCGATCTGCGGCAGCAGGAAGTGGAAGGCTTGGTTGAGTTGCGTACCCTTCAGTCGGTCGCCGGCCTCGATTGCTTGTTCGTTTTCGCGCAAGATTCGCTCCAACGCTTCGATATCCGCGCTCGTCGCCACCTGAGCCGCAGTCTCCGCCGCCAGTCCTTCCAGGCGCACCCGTATTGCGCGGATCTCGCGGTAGCGGTTTTCGCTCAAGCCCGGGATGCGGATGTCGCGCGGCGAGCGGAAGATGATCGCCTCGTCATTGGCAAGCCGAAGGATTGCGTCGCGGATCGGCGTAACGCTTGTGCCGAATTGCTCTGCCAGGTCCCGGATCTTCAGCCGATCGCCGGGTTGGAACCGTCCCTGGATCAGCGCATCGCACAACGCACCATAGACGACGCTGTTGAGGTTCTCATGATCCAGTGACGTGAATTGAGGCATGGAATTCGTCCGAAAAATGGAATAACAAGATACTTGATGCATCTTTTTCGCTGTGTTTCAAGTATGGCGTGTCGCAGACATCATTCACCGAACGGCTTGGCGCGACAATGTCGTCGTCGTCGTGGTCAGCTGACGGGCAGAGATTGACGGAAATGCGGGCGACCGCGCCAACGGAGCAAGCATGACGGAGCCATCGCCCACCGCCAAGAACGCCGATTCCATGTCGGCAACATGGAGCGCGACATCGCTTTCCGATGCGGAGGCGGCGGTGAAGCAGGTCTATGGCGCGAGCGGCTCGATCAGGCGGCTCTCAAGCGAAAGGGACGAGACCTTTCTTTTTACCCGCTCGGATGGAAAGGACTTCATCCTCAAGATTGCCAATCCCGCCGAAGACCCGGCCTCGCTTGAGTTCCAGGATGGTGCGCTAATGCATCTGGAGGCTGCGGCCCCCAATGTACCGGTGCCAAGGCTCATGCTCACGAAAACCGGAGCGCCGAGCCATACGCTTTCCACCTCCGATGGCCCCCGCGTCATGCGCCTGTTGACCTTCCTCGGCGGCGAACTGCAGTACCGCACCTCGGCCTCAGAGACGCAGAGCCGCAACGTCGGCCGGGCGCTCGCACAACTTGGGCTGGGTCTCGAAGACTACAAAGGGCGCCCGCCCGCCGGAAAGTTGATGTGGGACATTTCTCATACACTCGACCTTGTCGCCCTGCTCGACCATGTCGGCATCGAGCGCCGAGCGCAGGTGGAGGCCATACTCGCCGAGTTCGAACGCTCGATGCCGGCGATCGCCGCGATCAAGCGCCGGCAGATCATCCATAACGATTTCAATCCGCACAACATCCTGCTTGATCCGGCAGAGCCGACCAAAGTTGTTGGTATCATCGACTTCGGCGACATGGTGCATGCGCCCTTGATCAATGACCTTGCCGTCGCCCTCTCCTATCACCTTGCGACCGACAACTGGGCCGCCCGCACCGGCGCCTTCCTCGAAGGCTTCCTGTCGGCGCGCGCGCTGGAGCCGGCCGAAATCGAGCTGCTACCGCTTCTCGCCCGTTCCCGCCTCGCCATGTCCATCATCATCGCGGAGTGGCGTTCCGCACGTTTTCCTGAGAACCGGGCCTATATCATGCGTAACCACGCGACCGCATGCCGCGGCCTGCAGAACATAGTCGATCTCACTCCGGCCGGGCTGAAACGGCTCGCGCCCAACCTTTCCGAGGCTTGATCATGTCGATGGTGAATGCTTTTTCGCGTGCAGATTTCGACCGACTAGACGAGAGCGAGAGGGCGCTTATCGCGCGCCGAGAAAAAGTGCTCGGTCCCGCCTACCGCCTGTTTTACGAAAAACCGCTGCATCTTGTCCGCGGCGAAGGCGTTTTTCTGTACGACACGGCCGGCGAGCGGTATCTCGACGCTTACAACAACGTCGCCTCGCTCGGCCATTGCCATCCGCGCGTGGTGGAGGCAATCACGAAGCAGACGGCCGTGCTCAACACTCACACACGCTACCTGCACGAAGGGATCGTCGCCTATGCCGAGGCACTGACGGCCACCTTCCCCGAGGCGCTCAGCCAGGCCATGTTCACCTGCACCGGCAGTGAAGCGAACGATCTCGCCGTTCGCATCGCCCGCTTCGTCACTGGGGGCACCGGCATCATCGCGACGGACCTCGCCTATCACGGCCTGACGAGCGCGGTTGCCGAATTCTCGCCCTCGCTCGGCGAATCCGTGACGCTCGGCCCACATGTGCGCACGGTGCCCGCGCCGGACAGCTACCGTCACTCGCCCGAACAGATGGCGGTAAAATTCGGCAACGACGTGCGCGCCGCAATCGCCGATCTCAAGCGTCACGGCATCAAGCCGGCGATGCTGATCACGGATACGATCTTTTCCAGCGACGGCATCTTCGAAGGGCCGAAAGGTTTTCTCAAGCCTGCGGTGGACGCGATCCACGAGGCTGGCGGCCTCTTCATCGCCGACGAGGTGCAGCCCGGCTTCGGTCGAACGGGCGAAACGATGTGGGGTTTCGAACGCCACGGCGTTGCACCCGACATGGTGACGATCGGCAAGCCAATGGGTAACGGCTATCCGATGGCGGGTATAGTGCTGCGCCCCGAGGTTATCGCTGAGTTCGGCCCGAAGGCGCGCTATTTCAACACGTTCGGCGGCAATCCGGTCGCCGCCGCGGCCGGCAAGGCAGTGCTCGACACGATCCGCATTGAGGGGCTGCAGCAAAATGCGCTGGAGGTCGGCTCCTACCTGATGGGTGGCCTCAAGAGCCTTTCGGATCGATACCACGCTCTCGGGGACGTGCGCGGTTCCGGTCTCTTCATCGGCGTCGAGATCGTTGCCGACCCTGCCGTCAAGAGCCCTGATGCCGCGCTAACGACTCGGATCGTAAATGGTCTGCGAGATCGCCGCATCCTCATCAGCGCCTCCGGTCCCAATGCCAATGTTCTGAAAATCCGGCCACCTCTCGTCTTTTCTCGCGAGAATGCGGACATGCTGTTGGATGCATTTGGCGACGTGTTGCGGTCTCTCTAAATAGGAGGCTTCGCGCCGCAGTCGGGTTTTACTACCGATTGACGCTTAGGCGAAGACACAGGTAGAACGATCTCTCGAGTTTGCTCGCTAGCTTTGATTGTTGCGCGATTGGCATCGCGCTCTAACAAACCTTCCTTTCAAAATCGCGGTCAGAACCCATGCCTAGGGCCGGGGCCTTACTTTTGCTTTGGAAGGACCCGTCACGGCCACGGCACCTCTAAGTGCTTCCAACAAAGGCATGGTTTCATCAAACCTGACAAGCAGGTGTCGATGGAGCGATCTCGTCGAAGAAAAGCGCCTTACCAACGCCTGCGCGATAAGCGCGGCTAACCATTACGCAGCCAAGGAACCGCAGCACGCGGGTGACCGCAGGTGAGTCCAATGCCGTCCACCAGTGGTCGCCATTGCCGCCTCCATCACAAGATAGATTGAAGGTAAACTATGAAGAGCTTGGACGAAAAACTTCTTATTATTCTGGGCGCCTTCCACAGTGTGCGGTATGGCGTGTCGCCATCCGTCTCACGCGGCGCCGCTGAAAATCATGCCAAGAAACAAGGGCTCGCGGGAAGTGAATACAGCCAGACCCTCGAAGTGGCCATTGGCTCTGGACTTATCGGACTCTCGTCTGACTCATCTCTCTCAATTCGGGCTGCGGGGCGGACGAGGCTAGGCAAACGTTAGCCAGAGCTTGGTGCGGCATGGGGGAACCGCCCCGAGTGGGGCGATACCTCATCCCACGCCTCGCCGAGCGTCGGCACTTCGGGCCGCACGAAGCAGTGAACCGGCTTTCGAGGATTCCAAGAAAACACTTCTCACCGGAAATCGCGCGTCTTCACCTTGATCTGATCGAGATGCAGATAGGGATCGACGATATCGCGCGGACGCGGCCCCTTCGGCAGGCCGCGCGGATCGGGCGCCGGCGCCCCATGATGAAATTCATCCCCCCGCCCATGCGGAAGCGGAAAGCTGGCATCCCGCTCGCCGACGCTGGCAAGTTCGCCTGACAAATCGGTCAGCCGATGGGCGACCAGATGCACGACCTCGCCTTCTCGCTGAATACGACCATAGACGCCGAGCATGCCGGCCCCGAGGACCACGCGGCGATAGCTTTCGAAGGTCTTGGCCCAGACAACCAGATTGGCAATGCCCGTCTCGTCCTCGATCGTGATGAACATCACGCCTTTGGCGGAGCCCGGCCGCTGGCGGACAAGCACCAGGCCGGCCGCCTCAAGCCACCTGCCGTCACGCGTCTGCATCGCCTCCCGGCAGGTGACGATGCGGCGCTTCGTCAGATCCGCGCGCAGGAACGAGAGCGGATGGTCGCGCAGCGTCAGCCCGACATGCCCATAGTCCTCCACCACTTCGCCGCCCGCAGTCATCGGCCTTAGCGCCACTGATGGCTCATCGAGTTCGGCAACGGTCCGACTTTCACGGGCAGATGCCGCGGCAAAGAGCGGCAGCGGCTCGTCGCGCAATGCCTTGATCGCCCAAAGTGCCTCGCGCCGGGCAAGCCTCAGTGAAGGCTGGAAGGCATCGGCCTCGGCAAGCTGCACGAGCGAGCCGGCCGGCACCCCTGCCCGACGCCAAAGATCGTCGACGCTCTCGAAAGCTCGCTCCTCGCGCACCGCAATGATCGCTGCTGCATCGATATTCGCCAGTCCCTTGACCATGCGAAGACCAAGACGGACGGCAAAGCGAGTTTCATCCGCTGTTGCCTCAAGCGTGCAATCCCAGCGGCTGGCGTTCACACACACAGGCCGGACCTCGACGCCATGGTCGCGCGCGTCCCGCACGATCTGGGCCGGGGCGTAAAAGCCCATCGGTTGGGCATTCAGGAGAGCCGCACAGAAGACATCCGGGTGCCAGCATTTGAGCCAGGAGGAGGCATAGGCAATCAGCGCGAAGGACGCGGCATGGCTTTCCGGAAAGCCGTAGCTGCCGAAACCTTCGAGCTGCTTGAAGGTCTTAATCGCAAAGTCCGGCTCATAGCCGTTAGCGACCATTCCCCGAACCAGCTTCTCGCCGAACTTCGAAACGCCGCCGGTATGCTTAAACGTTGCCATGGCGCGGCGCAATTGATCGGCTTCGCCCGGCGTGAACCCGGCGCATTCGATGGCGACCCGCATTGCCTGTTCCTGGAAGAGCGGCACACCGAGCGTCTTTCCAAGCACCTGCTCCAGTTCCGGCTTCGGGTATACCACCGCCTCCTTGCCCTCGCGCCGGCGAAGATAGGGATGCACCATGTCGCCCTGGATCGGGCCGGGGCGCACGATCGCCACCTCGATGACGAGGTCATAGAAGGTGCGCGGCTTGATCCTCGGCAGCATCGACATCTGCGCGCGGCTCTCGATCTGGAAGGTGCCGAGCGTGTCGGCACGCCGGATCATGGCGTAAGTGCGGGGATCTTCGGCCGGGATGCTCGCGAGATCGAGATTGATGCCCTTGTGTTCGGCGAGCAGGTCAAAGCCGCGCTTCATGCACGAGAGCATGCCGAGCGCCAGGCAATCGACCTTCATGAACTTCAGGATATCGATATCGTCCTTGTCCCATTCGATCACCTGCCGGTCAGCCATGGCCGCCGGCTCGATCGGGACGAGCTCGTCGAGGCGATCGTTCGTCAGGACGAAGCCGCCCGGATGCTGCGACAGGTGACGCGGCGCCCCCATCAGCTGCCGGGCCAGATCGAGCGTGAGGCGCAGGCGCCGATCGGACAGGTTGAGATTGAGTTCCTCGGCATGTTTTTCGCCGATGTCCTCGCCCCAGCCCCAGACCTGCGACGACAGCATCTTCGTCATGTCCTCGGGCAGCCCCAGCGCCTTGCCGACATCGCGGATGGCGCCTTTCGACCGATAGCGGATGACCGTGGAGCAAAGGGCCGCATGATCACGGCCATAGGTCTCGAAGACCCATTGCATGACGATCTCGCGGCGCTCGTGCTCGAAGTCGACGTCAATGTCAGGCGGCTCGCGCCGTTCCTCGGAGACGAAGCGCTCGAACAGGAGGTCGTTGATTTCAGGGTCGATCGAGGTGATGCCGAGCACATAACAGACAGACGAATTGGCGGCCGATCCTCTGCCCTGGCATAGAATGTCCCTTGAACGGGCAAAACGCACGATCGAATTCACTGTCAGGAAGTAGGACGCATATTGAAGCTTCTCGATCAGCCGCAGTTCGTGCTCGAGGTTCTTGCGGACTTTTTCCGGCAACCCTTCTGGGTAACGCCAGGCTGCACCTTCCCAGGTCAGTTGCGCCAGTGTCTCTTGGGCTGTCAGTGCAGGATTGGATCGCTCCTCCGGATATTGATAGGCGAGCTCGTCGAGCGAAAACCGGCATCGCTCCAGGATCTCGATGGTGCGGGTAAGCGCTTCGGGGTAGCGCGCAAAGAGCCGCGCCATTTCCTCGGGCGGCTTCAGGTAGCGGTCGGCGTGGCGCTCGCGGCGGAAACCGGCCTCGTCGATCATGATGTTGTGGCGAATGCAGGTGACGACATCCTGCAGGATGCGCCGGTCCGGCACATGAAACAGCACGTCGTTGGTGACGACCGTTGGCACGCCGACTGAAGCTGCCAGGTTGGAGAGCTGATGAAGGCGCAGCTGGTCGTTCGGCCGGCGGCGGAGTGTCAGCGACAGGTAGGCGCGGTCGCCGAATTCTTGCCTCAGACGGCGCAGCTCCCGCGCGCAGTCCTCGTCAGCGGCATCGGGAAGGAGAACCGCGATCAGTCCCTCGCCATAGGCAACGAGATCGGACCAGGCAAGCCGGAATTTCGCCTTGCCGCCGCGCTTCTTGCCGAGCGACAGCAGCCGGCAAAGCCGCGCATAGGCCGGCCGGTCGGTCGGAAAGACGAGGACCGATAGATCGCCTTCAAGATCGAGGCGGCAGCCGACGACCAGCCGCACGCCGACATCCTTGGCCGCCTGGTGCGCTCGCACGATGCCGGCGAGGCTGTTGCGATCGGCAATGGCCAGCGCCTCGAGCCTAAGTTCGGCGGCACGTTGGAATAGCTCTTCGCAGGAGGATGCGCCGCGCAGGAAGGAGAAATGCGAGGTCACCTGCAGCTCGGCATAAAGCGGCGTCGTCATCCGAAAATCCCGTGCAGGAACCATTGGTGGCTGCCGGTCTCGCTGTGTTCGCCGTCGCCGGCGCGATAAATCCAGTAGCGCTCGCCGGCGTCATCCTCGACCTGGAAATAGTCGCGTACGGCGACGAGCTCGGCATCCCGCTTCCACCATTCGCCGAAGACGCGTTCGGGGCCGTCGGCACGTTTCACCCGTCGGCGCACACCACGCCATGTGAAACTGACTGGCGGATGATCGGGCAGAAGCGCCATCGTCTCGATCGCTTCAGGATGGAGAAGCAAGCGCACCGGCCTTGGCCAATGGCCGGGCCAGGCGAGACCTTCGTCCGGCGCCATCGGCGCGATGCGGTTGATGGAGCGTTCGGGCACGTCGCTGGCGACCGGTTGAAAACGATAGAGCCGGCGTGCGCCGATGCGGTTTCCCAGGATGTCGATCAGGCCGGAAACATCGGCCTCCGGTTCCTCGACCAGCGAGGAAACGACCTGTCTTGCCACCAGCGGCTCGGCGTGGGTCGCCGTCAGCGACATGATTTCGATCCCGAAGCCCGGATCGATCGTCTCGATCCTATCAGTGATGAGCCGGATCAGGCGCTTGGCGTCGCGAACGGGCGTCGCGGTGCCTGCGCGGATCGCCTGGCAGGTGTTATCAACGCGATGGAAGAGAAGGTCGACGCGCCGCGCGCCGAGGCCTCTTTCTTCCAGTACCAGACAGAGCGCGCCCACAAGCTTCGCGGCATAGCGCGCAATCGTCTCGGCGGCCGCAATCGGTTCACCGAAGGAACGGCGAACTTCGATAAGCTCAGGCGTGCGGACCGGATCGATCGGCTCGGCAACCTCTCCCATGGCCTGGTCGATGCGACGGCCAAGTTCGGGTCCAAATCGAAGGGCAAGCGGCGCCCGCGGCACGCCGGCCACCTCACCGATCGTGTTGAAGCCCAGCACGCGAAGGCCATGGACGATTGCAGGATCGAGGCGAAGCGCTGCGACGGGCAGGTTACGGATGGTTTCCTGCTGCGCCCCCGGAGCGACGACCAGCGTCGGATGAGCGAGAAACCGGGCGCCGGCATGGGCCGCCCCCCAGGTATCGGCAACCGCAGCCCGCGCCTCGATGCCGGATCCGAAGAACCGGTTGACCATGCCTGACAGCATCAGGTCCTCGCCGCCATGCAGGTGATCGGCACCGGTCGTATCGATCACCAGGCCATCGGGCGGATCGGCGGCTACGATCGGCGCATAGCGCTGCAGCGCCCAGAGCGCCAGGCGTTCGAGCGCTTCTTGATCGGCGGCCGGATCGGCGTCCATGACGACAAGACCTGCGACGAGCGCCTGGGCTTTCGTGGCGGCCATGCGGGGTCTCAGGCCTGCGGCAATCGCCGCGGCATTTACCGAGAGCACCACACGCCTTCGCTGTTCGCGACCGACGAGGACGAGAGGCGTTTCAGCCGGCGGCGCTGCGTCGCCGAGCTTGCGCCTCAGGCGATCCGTGGGCCAGCTCGGAAGGAAGAGCGATACGACCCTTGGCATCTGGGGCCTCCACTTCGAAATCTGCACTTTCGCCGGCACGGCAGCGGATGAGTTCGACGAGCCAGCGCGCGCGGCCGACGCCTGGAACCGGCAAGGGGACGGATGGCAGGACGGACACGCGCCAGCGCGTGACCGATGCCGTCGGCTGCCCGAAATCCGAGGCTTCGGCCTGTCGTCGCCAGCGGCGGATCGCAATGCCCAACGTGCCGGAACTCTCGGCTGCAAGCTGCAAGCGGCGCGAGGCGGTCATCGAAAGGCGCGCGAGCTCGCCGACGACGGCACCGAGGCCGCCGTGGCGAAGCCCCTCTTCCATGCAGGAAAGAAGCGCCTTTTCGTCGCCGGCCTCCACATAGATGACGCGGCTCGGCGAAAGACCGACTTGAGCCAGCGCCGGCGCGAAGAGATCGGGCCGCGTCACACACCAGAGCACCTTGCCTTTCGAGCGGGCGGCAATGCCCGCGCAAAAGAGAGCCGCCGCCGCACCGTCGATCGCACCGTTGCCGCCGCCGGCGACCTCATGCAACGAGCCGAGTACAAGCCCCCCACCCGGCAATCGCCGATCAATCTCGGTGACACCAAACGGCAGCACCTGTCGTCCACGGCCGCTTGCGCCTTCAAGGCGCTGGATGCGCTCGCGAAGTTCTGAGACGACGGTATTGTCGACTGGACGGGGCATTTTGGAAGGAACAACTCCTTAGGGCTATGCATTAGCGCTTCCTGTTGATATGTTCTCTATTTGTTCCTATTTGAGTTGCGAGTCAACGAAGTTCAGAAAAGAGACTGTTGATTGCGATCGAGACGCCAGCACGGACACGCTGCTTGGTGCAATGAACAGATCGAATGCCGGGGAACGGGGACAGAAGCGAGCAGTCGTTGATATGAAGCTAGGTGAGAAAGGGAGACTGAACTTTGTGCAATCTCTACAACATCACGACGACACGTGATGCCGTGATCGCATTCACCAAGGCATTCCGCGACAAGGCAGGCTGGAACCAGCCATCCTATGACGTCTACCCCGGCTATCAGGCGCCCGTAGTCCGCGTCGGCGAAGACGGAGAGCGAGAGATCGCGCGTGTCACCTGGGGCATGCCCTCGCCGCCCGCTTTCGTGAAGAACTACGATCCCGGCGTCACCAACATCCGAAACGTCGCCTCTCCGCACTGGAGACGCTGGCTCGGGGCGACCAGTCGCTGCGTCGTCCCCTTCAACTCCTTCGCCGAGCCGGATCCGGCGGCCAAGGTTCCCGGCGGTAAAATCCCCAATGCCTGGTTTGCCGGAACTAAGGAGCGGCCGCTGATGTTCTTCGCCGGCTTCTGGACGCCATGGAAGGGTGTCAGGCGCGTGCGCGATGGTGAGCGCGAATACGAGCTCTTCGGCTTCCTCACCACATCCCCGAACGAGATCGTCTCGCCAATCCATCAAAAGGCCATGCCGGTGATTCTGACCACACCTGACGAGGTCGATCTGTGGCTCACCGGATCCTGGGACGAGGTGAAGCACCTGCAGCGGCCGCTTCCGGGCAACTTGCTTGTTGTCGTCGAGCCTCCTGCTGCCCTGCCCGAAGAAGACCTGCTGCTATGACCAGTCGTTGGGTCGCGTGATCGGTGATGGAACGCTCTGAGCGCACGCGAAAGATCATCCATGTCGACATGGATGCCTTCTACGCCTCGGTGGAGCAGCGGGACAATCCCGTACTTCGCGGGCTTCCGATTGCCGTTGGCTTTGGCGAGGCGCGCGGCGTCGTGGCTGCCGCAAGCTACGAGGCGCGCAAATACGGCGTCCATTCGGCCATGCCGTCGGTCACCGCCAAGCGGAAATGCCCGGAGCTGATTTTTGTGACGCCGCGCTTCGATGCTTACCGCGCAGTCTCACAGCAGATCCACGCGATCTTTGCCGAATACACGCCGCTCATCGAACCGCTCTCGCTCGACGAGGCCTATCTTGATGTCACCGAGAACCTCAAGGGAATGGAACTTGCGACGGAGATCGCCGAGGAGATCCGCGCCAAGATCAAGGCAAGGACAGGCCTGACCGCTTCGGCCGGCGTTTCCTATAACAAGTTCCTCGCCAAGATGGCGTCCGACCAGAGAAAACCGGATGGCCTCTTCGTCATCACGCCAAAGAACGGTCCGGCCTTCGTCGAGGCGCTGCCCGTCAAGAAATTCCATGGCGTCGGTCCGGCAACCGCCGAGCGCATGCACAAGCTCGGGATTGAAACGGGCGCCGATCTGAAGGATCACGATATCGCCTTCTTGCAGCAACACTTCGGAAAATCGGGACCTTACTTCTACTGGATCGCCCGCGGCGTCGACGAACGTCAGGTGAAGGCCGACCGGGTGCGCAAGTCCATCGGCGCGGAAGACACGTTCTCCGTGGACGTCCATGATTTCGAGACCGCCAGGGCTGGCCTCGAACCGCTGATCGAAAAGGTCTGGCGCTACTGCGAAGGGAACGGTATTCGCGCCAAGACCGCGACGCTCAAGGTGAAATGGGCGGATTTCACGCAGATCACTAGGAGCAAGACAACAGCGGCACCGATCGCAAGTACTGCAGAGCTTGCCGCGGTCATGACGATGCTGTTGTCTCCACTCTTCCCTGCCCCAAAAGGCATTCGGTTGCTGGGCGTGACACTGTCGTCACTCGATGAAGCAACGATCGAAAGCAAGCCACAGCTTGCCTTCGCGCTCTAAAACACCTTGCTCGTCCGCCAGGACACCGAACGACCGAATGAGGGTTGGCGATCAACTATCGGAAATCGTGATCACCGAACGGGCGGCCTTTGCAGGGAACCTTATTCAGTAAACTCTTAATTAACCATAACCTTGCAAACTGTGTTCAGTCGCCAATCACATTGCAGCGTACAGCGACAACTCAGAACCGTAACCCCGCCCACGGGTTACGGTTTTGCCCATAAAGCCAGGCACCTCTCAACCACAAGCGCAAGGTTAAGCGATGAGTTATGACTGGAGCGGCGCGCGGCATCGCCGGATGAAGGTTGCACGTCTTGGCGCCGCGCTCACTGTCGCGGCCACCGTCGTTGCCGTTGTAGTCCAGGTCATGGGAAGTGCGCTCTAGAGCGACGCAATCGCCGTGAACGGATGAGTTCGGCTCATCGATACGATGACCAACTCTGCGTCCTTGTTTCCCGAAGAGGAAAGGTTCGAATATGATCGACTGGAATACGGACGGTCACGGCAACATAAGGGCATCAACGGTCGTCGGCTGGAACACTGCAATCGACGAGACGGGCGAGCTTTTCCTGAGGATCGAATTCAGCGCCGATCCGGATCTCGAAAACGTGTCGGCGCTGCAGTTCAGATTGACCGCGCAGCAAGCAATGCAACTTGCGGAAAGGCTGACGAACACTTATCGGCAGTCCTCGACGGCGCGCGAGTGCCCAGACCAATCTTTGCTACTGACGTCGCAGGGGCGCCCCGCGCCATAATGAATGGACAGACCAGAAAGGGGAAAGGACGTGGCCACCCGCAAAGAAATCGCCGATCGTGTGATTGCCAAGTGGCAAGCAAGGGGCATTGCAATTGACCACACCGCCGAGTTCCAGGCTCTGCTCAGACTCTGGATTGCGGGTGACATTTCCATCGATGACATCCGGCGGAGGCACCTGAAAATGCTGCGCGAACGTGCCCGAACGGCAAAGCGCAATTAAACGACGAGACAGGTCTTGTGGCATCGCCGGCTAATGTTGAGCCCAACGACGCATCGCCACGGCAAACCCGCTTCCGGTTTATTTCACGGATAGGACGACCAGGCCTGCAATTGGGTCGGTTACGCCGAGCCCTCCTCCGAGGTCCTCGAGCGTCTCACGAAAGCTGTCAAGCGTGGCGACCATCTGCGGCCGGCTCGCCACCAATGCTTCCATGCTCTCCCATTCCGCGATAATGCAGTATCGTCCCTCGCCAGCCTCGATGATGTTGGCATGACGCAGACCCGACCAGCTTTGAGCTATGTCCCGGTGAGCGCCGAGAAAAGCCTCAGCCATCCCCGGCTTGACCTTGAAGCGGACGACATTGAATGCGGTCATGAGCGCCTCCCTGAGCCTTGTTCTGCCTTTGATAATCTGCCGTCCAAATTGCGCTTTTGGCTAGAGCCTGCACCCGTGCGGCAAGGTCGTCGGTAACTGGTTCAGCAGCAACGAACGCCGTGTTGCTGGCGAGGCCGCGACCGCTGCGTTTTTGTCCTTGGCGACGACCCAGCCGTCAGGTTTGCCTCTTGGCCAAATCCAATCAGCTGCCGGACACCATAAGCGGTATCGGCAATGCCGTCTCGGCCTCGTCGAGGATTTCGAAAGTGAATTTGCCAGATGCATCGACCTCAACCGAGTAGCTGAGGCGATCCTGCACGCGGTTGTTCTCGTCGAAGGTCAGTACCTTCGGCTTCAAGGAAGTAAGCCGGCTTTCGTCGAGGTAAACGGAGTTGCATATAAGGATCTGGTCGCCGGGCTGGCATGTGCGTGCGGCCGCACCATTGAAATGCAGCACCTAGAACCGCGTTCACCGAGGATGACGTAGGTGGAGATGCGCGCCCCGGAATTCTTGTTCCAGATCTCGACGAACTCCATCGGCAAGATGCCGGCCTCCTCACAGTGGTCCGGGTCAAGAGTGATCGACCCATGATAGTTGAGGTTCGCCTCGGTGACATAAATGCCATGGAGCTTCCCTGCGACCAGGTTTCTCATGCTTTTTCACACCTCGCGGTTGATCAGGTTTCGTCGCGCCCTGGCGCTGCCGACGAGGCAGAAATCTTCGCGCACGGACAATCGCCAAGCGGAGAGAAGGCCCCGCCGGGGAAGGCGGGGCAAGGTTCGCACCCAGATGGCTCTCTGAACGCGGGGAAGAAAAACTCCATCGGCCAAGCCGATGCGCTCAGATACGAACAAAGCCGCCCGCAAGGAAGGTCGCTTTCGACAATTCCGGTACGGCTTTGCTAATATATCAACCGGCTCGAATGACGATCCTAATCGTGTCGGCACCAGCTTTTCCCCTCCCGCGTTGTCGCAATCCGTACGGCGTATGTACTAGCCCGCCCCCCGACACGACTAATTCAGTTTATTTTTCAGCCCGTTAGCTGCCGAAGGAGGATATTTAGCGCTTCTTGAGATACCTTCGACGGTTCCGCTATCGGTTCGCCTGCAGCCAGGAACAAACCGCATTTTCGCATCGTTTTACGACAGCGCCGGATTTTCTCGAACATGAATGGCCGATACGGCACGCAGCTATGAGCGAGCAATCATGACGTGTCGAGGTCCCTAGGAGCGTGGGGCTATCCGGCCCAGCGTAGAGCGTTTGCGCGGTGTCGACACACCGACTTCGGGAACTATTCCGGGATTCCGCGACGCGAGTTTGCATCCGCATCAATGCTAAAGAGTGGATGCTGCGCGCCGCAATTTTCCGAAAATTTGACAGCCAAGAGCGGAAAAACGAGAATTCCGCTCCACATGTCAAAGTTAATTTCCAATGCGCCTCCAACGGCGCATTATGAGACTATCGCTGGACTTTAAGAAGGGCTCCGGCGGCTGGGAGATCATATGCGCTTTCGCCCTAAGGGAGGGATTGCGCTATGCTTTCTCCACGCCAATCTGGATACATTCTTCCTCAAGATTTTACGGTCGTCTCATCGGTCTTTGATAAGGTCGCAATTGCGCGAGCAATAAGCCGCGAGAGCGAGGAGGCTGAACGCTTGGCCCGATATGCGCTGGAACTGTACATGACCGGCACGCGTAATGAGTTGGACCTCGAAGCGCGCTTAAAGGAATTCTGCGACCCGATCGACTATGGGATGGCGGCCGGTGGAGGTGGAACCGTCGGAGATTTGTTGCCCGACTTGTCGGCATGGGCACGAGCACTGACTGCCTCACCAAGCACGGCGACCAAAAGATCAGACGTTTAATCGAGATGGTAAACTTCGACCTTCTCCGCCCGCTCGCCGACGCTCTTAAATGAGGGATGGCGCAGTTTCGCGTCCTGCGTCCACGCCCGATACTCGACCTCGGCGACTAGCAGCGGTTCGGAGAAGATCGCGCCCCTGCGCTTGAGTGCCACCGGTGGCCGCTTAGCCGGGATCGCGTCGAGCAGTTCGCGAAGCTGCACCGACTCGTTGTTGCTCCATCCCGTTCCGCACCCGCCGACGTAGACGAGCTCGTCCCCCTTCCTCGCCGCCAGAAGCAGGCGGCCGATCGCGCCCGGCATCGTCGAGGGCTCATATCCTATGATCACGAACCAATCGCGCCAAGCACATTTAACCTTAAGCCATTCCGGCCGGCGCCCGGATCGATAGGGCGCGTCCCGCCGCTTCGCGATGATGCCCTCAAGGCCGAGTTCGCAAGCTGCGCGGAAGAACTCGGCGCCGTCAGCCTGGACTTCCTCGGAGAAACGTATCGCGCCAGCCCTACCGGCGACGATCGGCTCGAGCAGTTGCCGGCGCTCGCTCAGGGGCATCATCCGAAGGTCCTGGCCGTCTAGATAGAGAAGATCGAAGGCAAAGAAGATGATCTCTCCGGCATCGCGCAGGCTCGGCCTTCTCCCGACCACGCGTTGCACCAACCCGAAATCCGAGCGTCCCCGGTCGTCGAGAACAACCGCCTCGCCGTCTATGATCATGGTCGCATGGCCGAGCTCGCGCGCATCGGCGACGACGGAACCGAACTTCTTAGCCCAGTCATATCCGCCGCGAGTGATCGCCCTCACCTCGCCTGGCTCGACATGGATCGCCAGCCGATACCCGTCCCACTTCACCTCAAAGGTCCACTCCGGACCTTTCGGCGGCTGATCGACGAGGGTAGCGACGCATGGCTCGACGCGCCGCGGCATCGGTTCGGGCAGCGGCGTGGAGGTTGGTTTCTTTCTAAGGGTTCTAGCCATTCAACGTTGACGATTTGCTCGTCTCTGGATCATCGCGGCTAACGCAGCGAGCCGACTTTGGGGCAGCTTTATAATGAAAGTATCGATGTCCCGTCCGAAGTTGGACCACGCTCTATCGCCGTCAATCCCCTTGTCGATTACCCCGGCCTCTTCGAGTTCAGAGCGCTCCATGTTGATGCGTGCCAAGGAAATCTGCAGCAGATCCGAGCCAGTGATCATCGCCCCACTCCCTGCTGTCGAAGGTTCATAGTTCCATGAGTAGGTTGCCGCGCTTCGTTGTCCGGTTCCGCGGCCTCTTCCTCCTCTACCAGCTTTTGGTAGCAATCCTCGATATCCTGCGCGATGCCGTCGGCGTCGTAGAGGTAACCATCTGTGCCGCCGTCAGTTTCAATGATCTCGGCCAATGAGTTCATTACCACGCGACCGAGGTATTGTAGGGCGTCGCGATGATGATCGGCGCCTCCGCTCGCGAACGCCTGGCGCGCATCGTCAATCGCCTGACGCATGGCCTGAAATGACCCGTCGATATGGAGCTTCGTGTTCACAGCACCGCCTCCTCAACGCACCGCTTGGCCCTAACGCAATACTCGTGGATAGGTTCACTTTACTATCGACAGACAGTTAAACGCCACAATTGATTCGATTCGATTGGCGTACCAAGCGATCTCATTCGCAATCGGTCAGCGCAGAGGAACATTCCGCATCCGCGGCCGTTGTTTGCATTGCTGATGATCCACTGCCCAACGGATCAAGGCGGGCCTTCATCGAAATTTTTAAGAATGGAGACCCCTTTTGTGTAGCACGGTTGGTATAGCACGCGCGCTCTAGGCCCCGTCGAGAATGACGGGGCCATTTTGCTTGCCGAATGGCGACACTAGCGATCTCGCCTGTTTTCCAAGTGCGCTCGCGGGCGGTGTCGCAGTAACCCTGTTTCGACGTGGGTGGGGGAACCCTTGTCGGATGCAAGCTTTTCGTAAGGAATGCCGACGTTGATAAACCGGGCATGTGCCGCCTTATGAACAATCGTCGCTGCAATAGTTTCAGTCGGTAAGGACAGGAAAGACCCTGGCTCGAGTTGGCATCTCCTCAGTTCGGGGACGTATTGTCCAACGGCCCCAAACAGATAGCTCACCCAAATTCGGTCGAATGATGCAATTGCGCGTTTGTTTCGGTTAAGATCATGGGCTTTGCCAACGCACTTTGTACGCTCACCCTGATTTCCCCCACAGAAAGCCCGGATCCAAAGACCGTCAACACTGATCGGCTTCGAAAAGCCTAAGAAGCGCAAAAGCGACAAGACGATGGACAACTTTGCGTACCTTGCCCGTCAAGCGGGAAGACTCCGTGCTCACGCAGCGGATCGTAGATCAATTAAGTTCCAAGTCCTTTAAACGTGATGGGCACCCCAACGGTGTCGGCAGACACCTGAAGAGTTCGTCCTAGATGTCTCGTCACGACGGAACCGTTTCCAAAGACAGCAGTTTGTAGTCTGCTCCCAGGTTTTCCCATTGCCCTGCGGAGAGAGGAATTGGCCCCCGATAGCTCCAGGGGGCCAATTCTTGCTGTTCTGCGCAGCCCGCACGTGCATGTGGGGCACCTATGAAGGTGCGCCCCGGCCTCTTTTCTGAAAACCCAGCGCCACCTATTGTGAGTTTCGTGACCATGCCTGTATCAGATCAGGCTTCCCCAGTGCGCAATTTGTAGGATTCGACATGGTGGCGCGGAACAAGTCCCCTGGATTGCGGTTTCGACAACGAGCCCAAGCTATCCACTTCCCCTGCGAGGGCTCATTGGACACTGAACCTCTTGGCCCCGTTGGTTGCACTTTTGGGGCCATTTTTTTTGGCGTCAGGAACGTTCGGCGCCTCCGGGCGTTTCCTGTTGCCTATGATCCATTACCCCCGCGGATCTAGGCCGAGCTCCATCGATAGTCCCCGGAATGGAGCCTATTGGCACTACGCCGACCTCAGGCCCCGCTCTCCCGGACGGGGCCTTCTCTTTTTACGAAGGGGAACCCTAAGGACGGCGACCGTATCCACTGAGGCTGCAGATAATCAGCTACGTCGGGTCAATCGGCAGCGACCTGAGGAGCGCCTCCGAGGAGTCGGTGGGTTACTAAACCGTTTCCAGACGCAGCGGTTGGTACCTGGCTCCCAGGTTTTCCTTCCTCTGCTGCGCGAGAGGAATTGGTCCCAATGGCGCACCGGACTTTAGTCTGATACTTTTCCCGCAAAGGTCCTAATCCGTTGTCAGACCCAAGATCCTCCGCCTTTACTGGTTGAGTGGTAAAATGCATGCAACGATCTCAGATGACCTCGAATGAAATCCCGGATTTCGTGAATGAGTTGATCGCGGCTGGGTGCGATATCACGGCCATTGGACATGAGATGTACGTGATCGGCGAGGTGAAGGGTTCTGCAACCGAAGAGGTACGTCGGATAACGGAGAAATACCGGGACCGAGATCCTCTTAGGCTGGAGATCGTCGCCTACCTCTGGTCGATCGGCCGATACATAGAGCTTGCGGCCGAGACGACGCGGCACTAGCGCTCACATTGACGCCAATCATCAGCCCTGTATTGCCGGGCGATTTCTTCTCGCCGGAGCCCTCGCACTGGAACGTCTGCGCTCTATATTAGATAACGCGCATATCGCTCCCCGCCCTCCGGGGATTGAAAGCGCGCCCGTGCTTCATGATTATGAAGCCAACTGGCCTCGTCGCGCCCATACGACGAGGCCTTTTTGTTTACCCAGATCGCAAATGATCACGGACACGATCCGTCTGATAGCCCAGAAGCTCACGCCGGGGGCCATCGCCGCGACAGCGTCGAGTTCGGCGACGACCCAAGGCTTCCCCCCCACCACGCCATCGGGGCCATTTCTCTTAGTCGGATCCCTAAACCGATGAGCCCAATTAGAACCCGCGACGCCGTTTCTTGTTTTCAAATCCGAGCTTACCTACGGCGCGCCTGAGAGGGTGAGCCTCCGCTGGGACACCGAGCGGAGGCTCATGCGCGCATAATTATATATGTTATATCAAGCATCTACACGCCAATATAAACCGCGAACGCAGGTGGATAGCGTCGAAATCGGTAGCGGTTTGTGTAAATGCAGGCGCAGTTTGCCAATCTGAGAAATGCAAGGCAATTCACCCAAACGGGCGTCCTGCGTACTACATTCGAGTTATGTTCCAACGTGGAGGGTCCGGACAGTTCTTCCGCAAGCGCTAAGCCATCTATTGCTGCACACCGAGTAGTGGTGGCTCGGTCATGCACTCAATGTGTCAAGCGGTCCAGGGCCCCTATCCTATCTGTTACGTACCGGGTCTGGATTGGCAATCCCCTCCGGACCCGTCGATGACCTCGAAACTTATGGCCCCGTCAGGCGCGCTTCGAGGCAATCCTTTGGCACCGAACTTGTCGGTCTGATTGGCGCAGTTGCCGGGGGCGTCGGTGGCCTGGTCGGCCTGCCTCCACGGCGCGCATCGAGGCCGCCGCTTCAGCGACCTGCCTAAAAACCGGGATAAGTGTGTATATGCTCGCTATCAACGATTGCATTTGCAGGCATCGGGCCCGAACAATGCTTGCAAGTTTGAGCAACAGTCCACAACAGGCGAGCGCGCCATTTGACGCTCTTTTCCTCACGCTTTGGGCGAGCGGATCTTTGAACCACGACCGTTCTCTTCCAGGCACTGGAGGATCTCCCGCACAAGCCGGATATCGTAACTGAGATTGTTGAGCGTGTTTTCTCAACTGCCCGTCCTGGTTCGCCGCCAGTCGCTCCTGTCATGCCCACACGACCAGACCGACTGGTGCTCGAACGCTGGTTATCTCATCGTTGCCGGTGCTCACTCTTTGCGAACTCGTGCCGGCCGCTCCACCGCTCGGAGACACTTGACGGCTGCCCCTTGCCTACGGTCGGGATTTGTGGCGCCATCAAAATCTAGGCGGCAACAATTCGGGGGAATCCAATGATAGACACGCAGTCCAGTATTTTGGACCAGGACCTATCCGATTTGATCAGGGGCCAAATTGAGCAGCGCCACACAAACGAATTTCGGGCAATACTCTCAACCGGCAATGAGATTACGATGCACGGACCCTTTACTATTGGGCGCGACTTCATCATCTACAAAACTGCGAAGGATAACAGCGGCAAGTGGGCAATGACGCCCTTTGCTCATATCGTGCAGTTGGTAATTTGACGAAGACTTCGGCGCTTATCTAATTGCGACCACACGGCGATAACTGTGCTATTGTTCTGGGGTTGCCATGCGGCGACCGGACACAACCGACCCCTCCCTAACCGCACGGACCGCGAGGCTCAAACGGCGCTTGCGCGTCTCTTTGCCAGAAATGACGAGCTGACAATGGCGACGAATGCATCAGCATTCACAGCGCTCCAACTAGGAGGAAAGCACCATGTCAAGTCGTCTCGTTTTCTCGCTACTCATCGCTTCCGTGGGCATCCTTATGGTTTGGGCCTTCAGACCCGCGCCGACGATCTTCACTGGTTATGAAACACCGCCTAGCGCAGCCAAAACCGACCGCATAGACGCCGTACCTCGTTGAGGGAATCGGACGGCCAATAGACCGCGAAAGAAGGCGGCCACCCTCCCGCATAGGCGGCGGTCATTGCATGGTCGCGCATTCCAGGGGCACAACTTGCATTTGTTGCGCCGTTGAGTGAACGTTATACTTGGGGAAATTTCGAGAGGCAATTGTGAAACCCACGCTGACTGCTACATTGCTAATAGCCGGGGTGCTCTCGTTTTGTAGCGAGAACGCGATCGCCGCGAAGAACGGCATTTTCGTCTACGGTTGCACGTCCGACGGGAAACCGGCGCGTATGCGCGTGGTTGCCCCACTTAAGTACAAGGGCGCCGTAGAGGCAGGATTTTGCAATATGATACGGCAAAAAACGTCAGATTGGTTTCTTGCGCAGAAGAAGACCGTTGATCTGACAGAATTCGAGCAAGCCCTCGAAGTCATGATGCAATCAAGCGGCGGCAAGCTCCCAACGCAAAGCCCTTCCGCCGTTGCGAGATCTGTTGAGATTGGCAAGCGCGCAGCCTCACTGAAACTCTATTGCGGCGGTTAACATAGTGCTGGAAGCGACCACCGGCGTTCTTCGCGGGCTCGCCCGCCTACTTCTGCCCACATTCGAAGCCTGAAGTTGGTTGTGAACAAAGCCGGCGTCGCCTTCCTCGTGCTCATCTGCATTCTCCTTGCCCTGGTATTAAGGACCCTAATGTTCGACCCGGGGGTCGAGACGGCACAACCAGATCTGCCGGCGATGGTCCTCGCCAATTAGGGCCCCCCGCTTGGTCTGCGACGGAACAACGGGGCGTCCGGGGTGTTGCTGTAGATCGCAACGAACCGGGAGCGCCTCATGAAGATAGTCGTCATCGCAATTGTCGCCTCGATCATGAGCATACTTGTTTTCAAGTATGTCGACGGGACGTTCGGGACTTCCGAGGTCGTCGCGACTGCGGAGCAACTATCTAAAGACTAACAGGCGCCGTCCTCCATAAATCATCTGCTGTCTTGCCTTTGTCGGCGAGTGCCTGCGCGAACTTCTCGTGGCGCGCGTTTTAGGACTGGCATTGATCCAACCTCGGAGAGTGGGGATGGCATGCAAGATGACCGAATTCGCTTGCTATTCCCTCGCCGTTGGCG
Organism: Ensifer adhaerens; assembly: GCF_000697965.2. Taxonomy (NCBI): domain Bacteria; kingdom Pseudomonadati; phylum Pseudomonadota; class Alphaproteobacteria; order Hyphomicrobiales; family Rhizobiaceae; genus Ensifer; species Ensifer adhaerens. Next base: position 1,242,351 of record NZ_CP015882.1, read on the forward strand.
GCTAGCTCTTTCGTCAAAGGAGACGCGCAAATGGCCAAAGGTCAGGTACGAAGCAATAAGGAAGCCAGAAAGCCCAAGAAGGACAAGGACAAGGACAAGGCTGCCGCGAAACCCGCTGCGCCGACGTTAGGATCTCAGGTGAAAGGACACCAATAAGAAGTAACGCCGACGGTCGCGCGGGCTGCGTTAATCTGGACATCAATGACGCCGCGATTCCAGGATTCGTGCTCAAATCGGGCCGTAGGCGATGATCCAACCTCCTGGCGAACTCGTTGACTTCAGCGGCGCCGAAACCTTGTGTGGCAGGATCACAACCCGTTTTCCAAATGGCCTCCCGGCGAGGACTGGCGCCGAATGGACCTCTGTTTGTGTCCGGTTGACCTAAAGCAGAGCTTGGAGAAAGCGGGGCTGAGCTACAAGCGAGGCGCCGATCCCATGGAATGGTTCATCATTCGGTAAACTGAAGGCCGCTGCGATTTCCCCCGTATCCCGATTTGGCTACCCGCGTCATCCACCTCTCCGGCTGTAGGCAAAGGAATTGGAAGTGTTGGCCTATGTTGATCAGATCATCATGCTTTGCGCCGGCCTCTGGATGACGGCAGCAGGGTTTGGCTACGTTCAGACCAACACTCAGGTACCATGGCTCGCTCAACTCACGAGGCACTTTCGATGGATGGGGCCGCTGCTGATCGCTATCGCGATTGTTCTCTTGCTTGCCGCCCCTACCACATAAACCGCGGTCCTTGGGTCGTCGCGCTTGTCTGCCTCCTTATGCCCACATTCGAGGGCTGAACTGGGGCATGGATAAAGCCGGCGTCGCCTTCCTGGTGCTCATCTGCATTCTCGTTGCCCTGGTATTGAGCATCCTAATGTTCGAACCGGGGGTCGAGACGGCACCACCGGAGCCGCCGGCGATGGTCCCCACCAATTAGGGACCCCCCGATTGCTCTGCGACGGAATAATGGGGCGTCCGGGGTGTTGCTGTAGATCGTGACGAACCGGAAGTGCCTCATGAAGATGGTCGTCATCGCAATCGTCGCCTGGATCATGAGCATACTTTTTTCAAGTATGTCGACGGGACGTTCGGCACTCCGAGGTCGTCGCGACTGCGGAGCAACTAGCTGAAGACTAACAGGCGCCGCGCCACGTTGCCCAATCGGTTACCAGCGGCGGCCGGATTTCTGAAATATTAGCAGTGATAGACGCAGGCGTGAGGCGGTGAAGTCCTCGCTAAGATCCAGCGAGTGTCCCTCTGATCGAGCCGCATATGCGTCATCTGCTGTCTTGCCTTTGGCGAGTGCCTGCGCGAACTTCTCGTACCGCGCGCTTTTCAGGACTGGTATTGATCCAACCTTGGAGAGTGGGAATGCATTCAAGATGACCGAATTCGGTTGCTATCTCCCGCCGTTAGCGGCTAGCTTTTTTCGTCAACAGGAGACGCGCCAATGGCCAAGGGTCAAGTACGAAGCAACAAGGAAGCCAGAAAGCCCAAGAAGGACAAGGACAAGGCTGCCGCGAAACCCGCTGCGCCGACGTTCGGATCTCAGGTGAAGGACACCAATAAGAAGTAACGCCAACGCCGACATTCGAGCGGGCTGCGTTAGCGGACACTGCGCCTTACGCACTGGTTCGTCGTCAAGGCCAAAAAAGTAGAACTGACGCGGCGATAAAGACGAGCGACAGTAACGCGAATCCAATTCGGTTTTCGCCGCTAGCCAGCCTCCATCGATTTGTTGCCGGATCCCTCAGCTGCCACCACCGCGTCGGCCTGTTGGTAGCTCGGTGGTTGATATCTTTCACGTAGAACATTTGCTTGGTTCGGCCACTAATACGCACCAGAACGATCCGGGAACAACTTATGTGGCAAAGCGGAACAACTAACCCCCACTAGATTATGGGATTTCAGTTTGTCGCGGAACATTCCTGCGGCTTCCACGGTTGTGAACAGTCACAACCCGGGAGGAACCCTATGGCAGACGACAAGAAGAACGTTGGTCGCGATCGCGGACGAGTTGCCGCCGGACAGGCTTACGAACTCAATTACTTCAAGCGGAAGCACGGCCTCACCGATGACCGGGCCCGCAAGATCATCAAAGAAGCAGGAAACTCGCGAGAGAAGGCGAACGCATTAGCCGAGAAACGAAAGAAGGGCTAAACTCGGCGTCGGGAACACAAAAACGGGAGCGACGTATGGCTACCACACGAGCCGGTATCTCCGCCCGCGTCAAGATGATTTTCATCGAAATACTCGGCGTCAAAGCCGCGGACCTTGCCGACTCCGCTGCAATCGTGGACGATCTTGGAACTGACCCGCTGAAAATATCCCAGTTATCGATGTTGATCGAAGAGGAGTTTGGGATATTCATCGCCGAGGAGTCAATGGAGCAACTCGTGACAGTTGGGGATGTTATCGATTTCGTTTGGGGATCCAAACGCTTGTATGGCCAATAAGAAAGCCGAGTAAAACGCGACATTATACATTCGCCTCGACGGCCACTGCCAAACTGTAAATTAACTTGTAGTTGGCACTTCCACCTGACATTGGGGCGGTAGGGACGAAACACAGTCCGCGTTCTTGGGTGACCTACGAGGCGAATTCGAGAGCCGCGAGAACGTCTTCGAACTGTCGCAATGTCCTCCTCTCGCCGGGGGGTCCGTTAAGAGATAGAGGACAGCCTTCGCGAGCAATATGAAGTGCGACGGGCCGAGCATGACCTTTGACAGAATCCGCAGTTCGAGGCTCCGAAGCCGGACATAGTCGGTGGGCGTCAGGTAGGCGAGCGTGCGCAGCTGGTGGACGCGGACGGCGATGACGTGATTGGTTGGTGTCTGGGCGGGGGGATGCTTATGCAGCAGAGGCTTGCGCCTCCGGTAGGACCTGCTTCGCCTTGCAGCCGTTGGCGAACTCGTCGTGCGATTGGCATTCGGCGACGACGACGAAGCCCTGGGCGGCGAACTCGCCTCTTCTCCTGCGTGATGCGCACGTCCTTAAGCCCGTAGCGGGACCTGCACGGGCCACCGAGCGCAGCGTTTTCGCGGCCAGCCTTGATTCCTAGGCGCATCCGCTCTTCGCGGAGGCTTCGGCATTCGAGGTTGGCCATAGCCGGCATTTCTGATGAGATCGGCAGGACGGAACTGTTCTGCAGTTTGTATTCGCCACGCTTCAGGCCGACGAACACGGTGCGCAGACCGTGGATCAGCATGCCCGTGAGAGCGATCCGATATTCCTCGGTCGGATCTTCGGACTGGATCGATGCGGGGTCATCATGCCGGCCTCCATCAGTTGGGCGATGCATTTGCCGGCCTCGTCGACGCCGGATGTCGTCGAGAGGCGGTGCGCTGCGCCTGGTACTTGTTCCCACGCTTCGGCATCGCGATGGCGGCCTGGTACTGTTTCGCGGACAGGTGCTCGGTCACGCCGCCACCTCGCCGGGGCGCCCCGGCCCGAGCTCTTGGAACAAACACCGCTCGGTCGCGGTTGCACCACCAAAGAGGAGGCCTCCATGCCCAAGTCCCCAATCCCGACCGTTCCAGATCCCGAATTCCCGCCGGACCTGCCGCCGGATGCTCCACCAGATCTGCCGGAGCCCCCGATCCAGGAGCCGGAGCCCGACGTCGGTCCCGACGTACCTCCTATTAGCCCTGTGCCCGGCGCAATTATTCCGCCGAAAATGTAGGCGCGACCGCAAGATAAGGAGAGGCCGGTGGAAATCCAGAGTTGGAGCAAATGCGTGATCATCCAGCTTCCGGAGCTCGACGGGGTGCAAATCGTATGGACCCCGGGTCGAGCGGCTAAGCTCCTGAGCGAGAACTGGCCCATAGACTTTGGCGTCGCGTACTCGGACGCGCTTTACAAATGCACCGACGCGGCGATGGGCACGTATCCGTGGGAGCAAGCTCGCGCCGCGTTCATTGAAGCGATCGCCGAGGCAAAGGTCACAAGGCTGCGCTGAATCCATTCGTCTTATGCTGCCGCACCTCCCGGTTCGCGGAACAAAACTTATGCGGCTCCATTAGGCCTGCAAGAAGGGAGACCGATATGACCGACGACCCCAAAGAGCCGAGAAAGCCCGTGGAGGTCCCGCCCGGCGAGACACCCGATCCCATGCCAGACAATCCGGATCGCCCCATTGAGGAGCCCGGACCGGACGACGTCCCGGAAGAGGCGCCAGACGTCACCCCTGTGCCAGGTGAGGAAATACCGGCGAAGATGAGCGGTTATGCTTGCTAAGCTTCCCGGTCGGATCTCTCCGTTGGAACAGAATTCCCTAATATACGTTTCGGAAAGGCCAACCCTACGGAGGCCGCGATGATAAACATCTGGGACGCGAACGTTGAAGTAACGTTTGATAATCATTTTCACGTCATCAGGAATGCCCGAGAGGCGGTCGCATTCCTTATGAAGTCCTGGCCAGAGACGAAGAGCGCGAGTTACGCAGCGGCCCGGAAAGCTTGCCTGGATGCTGCCGAGGGAACGATTCCTGGCGCGGAAGCCAGGGCCGCCTTTGAAGCTGCTGCGAAAGAAGCCGGCATTCTCCGATAACGTTGGTGTCGCCCAGCCTGAGGTGAGAAATTAACTCATGCTGCCGCCGCGGGCTCTTCAAGGGCAGCGAGTGACCGATGGCACCCATCACGAAGACGGGTGATCACTGCGAGTTTATAGTCTGCACGTCGTTGTGGCCCTGTTCATGGATTTTTGATGCGGAAGATCTGGGCTTCGAGATCTCTTCGCGGAGGTCGCGGCTTTCTCAGCCGCGTTGGCTTCCTTCATCTCCGAGTAGCGAACGACGTCGGTTTCGTTGTTCCACCAAGCTTTGAGACGGCATTCCGTCCATTGCTTCTGGGTCCGCCCTTGGCGGCGTGCATCCGGCCGATCGACGGCTTTTCCATCGGCGATTTCAAAGAGGTGTCAAGCGAACTGAGGAATTGCAGCATAAGCAGTCCAAGAATTCGTCCGCACCTCCAGGGGATGCTCGACTTCTTCGACGACCTGATCGGGGTTGAGCGCGGCAACGCGCACCGAAACGCAGGTAGCGCCGAATGATGGCCGAGAATTCCGCGATCTCCCGTATTACCCACACTTCGAAACCATGGATGAGCTGCACCAAGGTCAGTCCGGCATGCCACGGCTGCTACGCCGAAGCGCTGATGGACAAGGGTTACATAAGGTACAATGGGGCAACCGCGCGCGTCAGCGCACCGGCGCCCATACTTGGAATGACCCGCTGCGCACGAAAACCGCAACACCCCGACGAGCAGGAAAGCGGGGCCCAAATCAGCGGAACTCCGGCATTGGAGCCGATGCACCACGATCAGCATAGCCTTACGTCGCGCGAACTTTTCCAACTTCGTTTACGTGTCCCTGCTCTTCGCGGTAGGCTTGTTCCAGGCGGTCAATCTTCGTTGATCGCAGGCGGCCGCTGGAACGGAGGAAGGCCAGCATCGCCTCCATGTCATCGCTGCCACCGGGACGCTCGCCGTAGGGCACAGGGCGTCGAGACAGCTTCTGCGCCCAGTAACGGATCTCGCGCTCGGCCGGCGGGTAACACATGCCGAGGCGGTAAAGCCGAGTGTCTGTTCGAACCCATCGTGGGGGCACCATATCGTCCATTTGGACGATGGGAGACGTGTGCCCATGCTCCCCGTCGCGGGTCACAGGCTCGCTGAAGAACCAGCCGTATAGCCACGGGCGCCGGCCGCCTTCGCTGTCCTCCTCGATAAGCCACCCTTCAATGATCGGAGCAGCATCGAACTCCGTAACGGTCGGCCGAGCTGCTATGAACGGATCCACGTCAGGGAAATAGGGATCGAGAGCATTGAGAGGGTCTTCGAATGGTACGCCCTTGCCGAGTTCGCCGTCAGCGTGCTCGCTGCAGACGACCTTACGGAGGTCGCCGAAGGTGTGCAGACGCCCACGGCGTCCGCAGACCTCGCAGATGTGAAAGGATCGCGCGGCGGCTAGGCGGCAGGCATCGTCGATCGCGCGGCGAGCATCAGGTGCGATCTGTGCGATGGCATAATGCATGTGCAGAACGCCCTTCTCCTCCATCACCTCGAGCACCGTGAACGAGCCTCCTACAGCCATCACTTTGTCGGCCTCGGTGAAGAATGCGTGCAGGATGCCCAGCCAACCTTCGCCGCAGGCAATCGCCAAAGGACGACGGTCCAATCCGAGATGCGGATACCGGTCGTTCGGGCGGATGATCAGTCTCACTGTTTGGCTCTCTCGTTTCTTCCGCTTAGAGCAGGAATTCCGCAGACCAGTTGTTGCGCCAGGTTGTACAGCGTCAGGAGCCTTAGATCGGAGCTCGAGGTCCACCGGTCAACCGGCAACGATCCGGCGAAGGTCCGGCCAGGCCCACCAACATCGCCGGGAAAATCCTGCTCCGGCGCTAATGCCGCCGGTTGTCGTTGGTCGATGTTGCGCTTTCCAGGACAACGATGCCGGAATAGAGGACCGGTGTTCCATCGCGATCCTGGAAACACCGACCAAAAGCAACGACCGAGACATACCAGCCAGCCCGCGTCCTGACGCGGTAGAACGACTGCTGGGCTCGTCCGCTCACGATCTTTTCCGTAATTGTCTTTGCCAACCCTGGTCGATCCTCCGGATGGACCCGGTCGAGATAAAGTCTCAGCGGCAGTCCCTGGCTCGTCTCGCTCGCGGCGAGACCGAAGAGCGCAGCCAGGGCCGAATCTCCATAGACAAGGTCGCGAACGATATCCCAGGTGAAGATACCGGAGTCCGTCGCATCCGCATCTGTGAGTTCGACAATAATCGTGCGCTCTCCGCCCTCCTTTATTGCTCCGCCTAACCCCCTGCCATCAATTGCCGTTGGCCACTCGTCGCAAACCCAATTCCCTTCGGGCGCCCACGCGGGGTGTGCCGATCGAACAGCTGGCGCAAGCCATCATGAAGCCGTTTGTTGAAGCCGCCATCACAGTCCTCGAGCAGATCGAGATAGAATGTCGCGATCGTCCCGAATTCGGCTGCGTCGCGCGGCACTCGTCGTTCGATCGATTGAAACAACTGCTTAATCGTCTCTTCGAGTGAGCGGAAGCGCTCATGTCATACCCGTAAACCGTCTCATCCAGTTGGCACTGGGCCGTTTTAAATTGGATCACGAGGTCTGCGACGCTCGTAGCGGTGTTCGTGTCAGATCGTTGAATTCTCATTAGCACGCACTAACAGACACGACTACCCGCACCGCTACCCGCCACGTCAGATTCTTTCGCGCGCGCAGCATTTTTTGTAACGAACGGCGCGCGAGTGTAGCCGATAAGCAGCATTGTTTCGCAATCCAACTGCAGGTGAGGCCCAGCTTGGACCGGCACTCAGATCCAAATGGCCGGTTGTGCGCCAAGGTAAGAGCGCGCGGAACTTGGTGGCCTTATATTCAATCTTGAAAATATACTGGACACCCAAGTTCAATCGCGAGGGACGAGAACGTGGACAAACGTGGCGTAAACGGCATCCGCCCGGGCTCAAACTCAGCGTCGGAGCTGCAGGATATAGCGAGCAAGCTTTCGGCTCTCGCGCAACAAATCAAATCAATCGCGGCTACCCCGCTCGGCGACGCTATCGATCTCGACGAAAGCAGCGAGCGGTCGCGGAAAGCGGCAATAGAATAACTTGGAAACATTGCTGCTATTGCGGATTGACCGGACGCTGTCCCCGCAAACTCTCTACGCTAAACCGCCCAATTCCCCAAGTCCGAAGGCAAGCGGCGCGGCGTGTCTGCGACCGCGCCGTTAAATTTGGCGAACAGAGCCTGGCGGCAAAGATAGAGCGCCTTTTGTTTGCCTCCGAGCCGTTGAGCCACGACGAAGTTCATTTACGATGCAAGGTTCTTCGGCCGGGCATATCGAAGGTGATGGCCGGATAACACCAACGACGGATCATGCCGTAAAATGCTATCAACCATCACGATTAAAGCCGCCCGCGATGAAGATGTGCCTGTACTCGGAAAGTACGGGGCTGACCTGATGGCGCTTCATCATCAATGGGACCCCGAGCGCTTCATCCCGACGGGAACCGGCACGGAGGCATCTTATGCCAGATGGTTGGGAAGTCAGCTTGAAAAGTCCGAGGTCGTGGTCCTCGCCGCTGAGCAAGATGAAATGATCGTCGGTTACGCCTATGCATCTGTTGAGGGCCATGACTACATGGCGCTCCGAGGACCGGCGGGCGTCATTCACGATCTTTTCGTCGAGCCCGAAAAGCGCAGCCAAGGCATCGGCCGGATGCTGCTCGAGGCAGCTGTTGCAGCGCTTAAAGAGCGAGGAGCAAACCTTATCGTGCTTTCCACGGCGCACAGAAACGAAGCTGCTCAACGGCTCTTTGCCGCAGCGGGCTTTCGCCCGACGATGGTCGAGATGACACTCGACGTGAAAGCTTAATTTCTCGGCATCCAGGGCGCCGACACCTCACCTGGCCAGCCACCAGCGACCGGACATGTCGGCGATGCGCGAACATCTGGGCTCGAACTTTTCCGGAGTGTTGAAGCCGACAAGCCGAACGCTCGTACCATGCTGATGCGAACACTGTCGCCGTCGGTGACCGTGAAGGATTGAACTTTAGTCGGCAGAAGACGTTGCCGGCTGATTGGAGCTGGGTCCGCTCGTCGGCAGCCTTTCGGTCGACATCTGGCCGACCGCGACCGGTATCACCATCAGCAGCAACCAAGGATTTTGAAGTCTCTCTGGCTGAAGCGTCGCCGGCGGGCACTACGCCAAAGATGGCGCGCGGCAGTCAACGCTCTCTGGTTTGCGGCAATCGGGTTGATGAACGAATTCGGCGCCGAGCCGCGCGAGGGGACCATAACGGTCGATCTTCTGGCGCATGTCCGTGAGGGCTGGCGCTGCCAGGCGGCAGGCTGCCCTTCACGCAAGATCTGGTCGATGCGACGGCGATAAGAGGTGACCTAGACCTCGCTCAGAAAATTTGCCCCCCAAGCCAAAGGGATCATAGCCAAAGGCGGGGCAAAGGCGAGGTATCTTGGCCGTGGCATTCCGCCGATCGCCAACGAGAAAGGCCCGCCCCTCACCTACTAGGGGCCTCGCCGTCGAGCGATATCGATGACGTTGTCCCGCGACGCGCTCGACTCCTCGAAATCAAGATCGCCTGTGCGTTGCCGCATAGACTACAGATCACAATGTCATTTCTTGATAGATCGTTCCAGAATAGCTATTTCACGGCGATGGCGCGAAAAAAGGAATTCGACAAAGACAAGGCGGTGGGTGCCGCAATCGACGTGTTTCGCGAACACGGCTTCGAGGGCACATCGACTGAGATGCTGGTGCGCGCGATGAAGATCGGACGACAAAGCCTCTACGACACCTTTGGAGACAAATGGGCGCTCTACCGATTAGCAGTGGAACGTTATGCATTCGAAGAAACTGAAGCCCACGTGACGATGTTGCGCAGCCAGCGACGGGCCGTCGACGGGATCGCCGCAATGATAGAACGAGTGGTGGAGCGCGCCGATTGCGCCTGCCTCGGCGTCAATTCGATTTGTGAATTTGGCCAGAGCCGGCCGGAACTTAACGCGCTCCATCATGCTGCCGACAATCGCTTGAGGAAAGCGGCAGTGGAATGCATCAAGCAAGCCCAAACCGAAAACGATGTCGAAAAATCGCTGTCGGCAGAGGCTGTTGCCTCTTTCCTCATTACCAGCATCGCTGGCATTCGTATCGCGGCCCGTGGAGGTAGCCCTCGCTCGGAATTGGAATCCCTCGGAGAACTGGCAATCCGTGCAATCCGGTAGCACCCCAAAAAATTTGCACAATTCTGGAACAATCAGTCAAGAAAGGAACTGACTATGAAAGCTGTGGTCATGAACGGCGTGGGCGATAGCGACGTTATGGAATTCGTCGAGCGCCCAGAGCCTGTGGCAACGCCCGGACACGTTATCGTTGAGGTCCGCGTGGCAGGTGTGAATTTCATGGATATCGGCGTTCGGCAGGGCATGGCGTGGACGGAAACCCCGAACCCGAAAGTGCTTGGCGTCGAGGGCGCCGGCCGCGTGCTCAGTGTTGGCGACGGCGTTACGGATCTTGCCGTGGGCGATCACGTCGCCTGGGTCTATGCCCCCGGAAGCTACTCCGAGCGGCTGTCGATCCCGGCAACGTCGCTCGTCAAGGTCCCCGACTTCATTGATGACCGAACGGCCGCATCAATCATGATGCAGGGCCTGACCGCCAGCCACTTTGCCACCGATTTCTATGCCGTCCAACCTGGGGACATCGCGCTCGTTCATGCTGCAGCGGGCGGCGTAGGACTGCTCCTGACGCAGATCATAAAGCTCCGAGGCGGGCGCGTCATCGGGCGCGTGTCATCGAAAGACAAGGTCGCCATCGCGCAAAATGCCGGCGCCGAGCACGTGATCGTCGATACAGAAGGAGAGTTTGTCAACGAGGTGCTCCACTTCACCGGTGGTCGGGGAGTGGACGTGGTCTATGATGGCTCCGGTCCCAAGACATTCAAAGCGTCTCTCGAAGTACTGCGGCGGTCAGGAACGCTCTGTTGGTATGGCCCGGTGCTGGGTGGGCCGGGCCCGCTCGACATCATGAGCCTGCCGAAAAGCGTCAAGATCGGCTATGGCGTCTTCTTCGACCATATCCACTCACCCGAACTCTTTCGCGAGCGCGACGGCCGGCTTTTCGATTGGATCGCGGACGGGTCGTTGAAGGTCACTGCAGGGGGAAGCTACCCTCTCAAGGATGCCGCCCAGGCACATAAGGACATGGCCAGCCGCAAGACAACTGGCAAGCTGCTCCTGATTCCAGGAGGGTCGTGAACAACCCACGTTTGGATGAGCAGTCGACAGCCCCGACAACCATTCTTCCGTGTCGCTTGTTTGTAAATTGGCCGCGATATCCTGAGAGTTACATCCAACAGGTCGCGACGGGAACCAGGCGGACTGCGAGCATCGCTCCTCGGGCGGGGTCGCCAGGTTAGGTACCGCCGCCGCGCACAGCTCACATCTTTGACACACCAGTGAACGAGCAATATCGATGATCTCCCCGGAGATGCTGCGAAAACTCCATCCTGTCCCTTAGCGATCGGGAGAGATTCTCACTGAAGATAATGCTCAATGCAATGAAACTTGGCGCGTCGGCTGGCTCACGGGACGCATGGGCGGAGCGTTGCGCGATATAAGTCGCGCAACCAACCGTCCAGATGCCGTGACCACATCTATTATGGCGTCGTAATATTCCTCATCCTTGGTCAGCTCATCTACGACCCGTTGACCGTAAGCGACGGCAGCCCCATCCGATGAATACTTTCGACCGACTTCGTCGCGGCTAACGACGCCTGCTGTATGGATATTAAATAGATAGCGGCGCATGAGATCCCACTCCGTACGTGACGCCGCTGCGCTGATGAAACCGAGCGCGCGGCAGGCGACAATTCGAGGCTTGACATGAGCGCGCAACTTATCGCGCCCTGGCCGCCTTGTCGCGTGACAGGAGCGTGACGGTGACATTTACGGCTATCGTGCCATGGTGCACTGGAAAAGCGGTGACCACCGTGCAACGCCGCATTCCTCCAGCCCAGGGGCAAGGTCAGCCGAACGCTGCGGTGATCCCGACACTCAATTGGCGTGGGGTGCTACGCGCCACACCTTGTTTCCGACATCATCGGCGACCAGCAACGCGCCGTCGCGAGCAATCGCAACGCCCACCGGCCGACCCAAAGCCTTACCTTCGGCGCTTAGGAAACCCGTGAGGATATCGCGCGGCGGGCCGGACGGCCGGCCGGCGGCAAAAGGCACGAAAATGACCTTGTAGCCGCTGCGCGGGATGCGGTTCCATGAGCCGTGTTGACCGACAAAGGCACCGCTTTTCATCTCCGGCCCGAACAGATCGCCGGTGTTGAAAGTCAGGCCGAGTGACGCCGTGTGAGGCCCGAGCGCGTAGTCAGGCTTGATAGCGACGGCCACAAGCTCCTGGTTCTGGGGTTCGACGCGATCATCAACATGTTGGCCATACCAGCTATAGGGCCAGCCGTAGAAGGCACCATCTTGTACGGACGTCATATAGTCGGGCACGAGGTCAGGGCCGATCTCATCGCGCTCATTGACGACGACCCAGAGCTGGCCTGAATCAGGCTGCCAGGACAACCCATTGGGGTTGCGAAGACCGGATGCGAACAGCCGCGTCTGTCGGCTGGCGAGGTCGATCTCGTGGACCGCGGCTCGTCCTTTCTCCTCATCCATGCCATTCTCGGCTACGTTGGAATTGGAGCCCACGGTTGCATAGAGCTTTGTTCCGTCGCGGCTGGCGATGACATCCTTTGTCCAGTGATGGTTGCGACCTGAAGGCAGGTCGACGATCTTGTCAGGCGCCCCGGTGATTTGCGTTGCACCTTCCTGATAGGGAAAGGCCACGATGGCGTCGGCATTGGCGACATAGAGTGTGCTGTCGAGCAATGACATTCCAAAGGGGGAGTAGAGCCCAGTGATGAACGGTGTCTTGGTTTCCGCCACGCCGTCACCATCTGAATCACGCAGAAGCGATATGCGGTTGGCGCTCTTCGTCTCGGCACCGGCTCTAGCCTGGAAGAGGCCCATGAAGAAGGCCCGGATCGAAAAGCCCTCGTCGGGCTTCGGCGGCGCATTGCTTTCGGCCACCAGAACATCGCCATTGGGCAGCACATGGAGCCAGCGTGGATGCTCCAGATCGCCGGCGTATTCCTTGACTTCAAGCCCTTGCGCCGCGACGGGCATTTGCCCATTGGGCCAGGGCGTGGCCTCGGCGACGTTCACGGAGGGCAACCACTCCGCTTTCGGTTCAACGAGAACCGGATCCGGTCCATAGGTCTGCTCGATCGGCACCGTGGCTTCATGCCGGGACAGCGCAACTAAGCCCCCACCCGCGGCAACCACAAGCGCAGCGACAACAAGAACGGTGATCAGCAGCTTTTTCATGACCGGCTCCTCAATGACCGAGCCAAACGATTTCGGCACGAAGGTGTTTCAATCCTCAGGAGGCAAACTCGAAAAATATGCCGAAACATTCTCGATATCTGCGTCAGACAGGTATTCTGCCGCTTTCTCCATCAAATGGCTGAACGGAGTTCCCGATCGCGAGCCTTCGCGAAAGAGCTTCAGTTGTGCCGCGAGAAATGCCTCGGGCTGACCGTCAAGCCTTGGGTAGGACGGGTTACGTTGCGAATTTTGGTGGCAGCCCAAGCATGCCGGAACTTTTTGGGCGGGACGGCCGTGCTGCGCAATCTGCTCGCCCTGCCCCACCCGATCGTCTTTTAGTGGTTGCACCACCGCATTGCGCTTCAAAGCTGCGAAATGGCTGGCAAGAGCGCTAAGATGCCCCGGATCCACCGACTGCACGGGAAGTTGCATCATGCCGCTTGGTCTACGTCCCTCGAGATAGGCGTTGAGGCTTTCGAGCAGATAGGCCTCCTTCTGTCCTGCAAGAACAGGCGTGAGCGGGCTAAAGCCCATCCCACCGGTCCCATGGCAGCGGGTACATTCTGCCAATGCATCTTCAAATCGGAACGCATGCATGGGTGGCTGTGGCCTCTCGCGATAGGCGAGCAAACGATAGGTGGCCGCATCCATAGCCGGAAGCTTTCGCAGGAACGCAACCATGCTCCAGATTTCGTCGTCGCGCGCCTGGGTCGGCCACGCCGGCATGCCGGTGAAGCGAACCCCGTGCTTCACGATGCGAAACAGTTCTGCGTCCTCCCATTGCTCGACTACAGCGGAAAGATCCGGCGGTCGCGGCAACATCGCAAGTGCTGCTGGGGACCGCGGTTCGCCCGGCGCACCGTGGCAGGTAGCACAGCCACGGGCAAAGTGACCGGCTGCCGGTGGGATGCCGTTATCAGGTAGCCTCTCCGGGGCATCAACGGCGAGCGCATAGGTGCGAACGGCCGAACGCATGGCAAAATGCAAAAACCACTCGGTTATTCTCCAATGGCCGGAAGACGCACCGACGTTGAAGAAGCCGATCCAGGTGGCAAAAAGGACGACGATCGGCAGGATGGCGAGCCCGACGGCCAGGTGCTTCCATCGAACATGCATCAGGCGACCCTCCGGTTTGGCTCTGCAAGCAGACCGGAAAGCAAGGCGACCCCACCTGCGAGATAGGCTGCGGCGCCAACCATCAGCATGACAACGGCGCCGAGTTGCTGATCCTGAGCCGCCGTCAAGGTCGTGCCGAAACAGGTGACATCGCCAAATTGATAGAGCGTGCGTGGGCTGAGCGCCAAGAGGGCGCCGAGGAGCGTCATATGAACGCTCGTCAGCAGCAAACCGAAGGTGCCTGCCGCATTGCTTGAAGACCTGTTCGTGCTCCCGGCCGCAAGACACGTGGACCATAGGAACAACCCGGCGGCTAGAAAGCAGGCCTGCTCAAGGGCGGTGCCCCAAAGCGAACTCTCCGCCAACCGACGTGCAGCCGGTGCATGCCAACCCCAGACCACCAGGAGTTCGACGAGCGAGGCGACGATCGGCAACCCGGTGAGCACGGGCCGGCGACAGCTGGCGAGACGGGGAGCAACACCTATAGCGATCAGAGGTGCTGCGACTGCTACGACCCCCATGTGCGCGAGCATGTGGGCGGTAACCGAGCCGCGCCACGCACTCAAAAGCGGGCCAAGCCAGATAACGGCCAAAAGGAGGCAACCATTCGCAAGCCAGAGCACCCTCATCGCAAGCACTCCGAAACAAAGATCGTCGGCAGTGCCGTCATCAGGACGGCGACGAAACTCAAGCCGGCAAGCAGCAAGGTTGCAAATCCCTGAAACAGAAGGCGATCGTGGCGCGTCGGATCGTCATGCGGAGGATCGTGCGCGCCGAAGCCCCACTGGCGCCACGCAAGGAACGCCGAAAGCCCAATGGCTGCGAGCGCTAAAACCGTGATGACGGCGATGCCTAGGCGCAAGGATTTGAACTCCATCGCGAACAACGCTGGTTTGGCACAGAAAATCGCCGCGCTGGCGTAGCATATCAGGAAGTGCCCGGCCCAGATGGCCGGCCCCGTGAACAGCGTCCAGAACGTTTCGATTTCCCTTGGCAGCAGACGCATTAAAGTGCCTCCGGGAAAAGACCGATCACGAAGAAGGTGATGAGCGCCGTAATTGCCAGGAAATGCCAGTAGAGGGCCACGTTGCGCAGGTCCATGTCGTGGGTTTTCGTAAGGCGCCCGGCAAGGCTTCGCGCAAGACAATAGGCTAGCATGACAGCGCCGACACAAGCATGAACGACTGTCCAGCAAACCAGCACCCAGACGATGGCCGGGTAAACATGTGCGGTCGGGTTCATGGCGTGCAACCAGGGCCCCGCGATGCCAGCCGCGGATGCGACGACCGTCAGGGCGAGCGCCACGATCAAAGCGGCACGCGCGAACGCCGTACGCGCGAGGGCGTTGAAATGTCTTGCAGCCAAGGTGGCGAGCCACGCAAAGACAAAGAGCGCTGCCGAAACCAGTGGCCACATCATCCCGGGACCAGCTGATCCCGCCGTGAAGTCTTCGTGTATCGTCCAATAGAAAAAATAGCCGAAGATCAGGCTCGCAAAGGCGGTGCTGTCGCCCACCATCGTGATGAACATGGCCCACCAGCCGACTGAAGACGGACCGGATGCGTAAAGCGGCAAGGCGAGCCCAACGCCGACGTCCTTGTGCGGCTTCTCGGGAATTTCCCCGGTCCCCGTCCAAAGCCAATAGAGGATCGCGCAGAAACAGGTGAAGGCGGCGACGGCCCCTGCGACCCACCACTTAAACGTCAAGGCGATGAACACGGCACCGAGCGAGAAGGCCGAGAGGATGGTGACCTTTGAGGTGCCGCCAACGCGCAAGACCTGTTCCGGCCGTGCATCGAGCACGGAGGTGACCAGGCCTTCGCGACGCCCTTCCTTGGCGTCGGGAAGATACCATCGCCCCTCGCTGATCTCGCGGGCAAGCGTCGGTTGATCCCAAAGTGGATAGCGGCTCGAAACGAAGGGAACGGAGCGCACACCCCAGTTTTCCTCAGGCTCGCTGACCCATTCAAGCGTTCCGGCATTCCACGGGTTTTGTTCGGCGCGAGGCTCCCGGTGCTTAGGGCGCAGGACATCCCACACCACGATCAAAACGCCGAAGGCAAACACGATGGCGCCGACAGACGACACAAGGTTCAAGAGGTTCCACCCAAGGTCGCCCGGATAGGTAAAAACCCGACGCGGCATGCCGAAAAGGCCGGTCAGATGCATTGGAAAGAAGGTGACGTTGAAACCGACAAACATCAGCCAGAAGGCAATGCGTCCGAGCGTATTGGACAGGCGTTTTGCATCGATAAGGGGGTAATAGTAGTAGATCCCCGCAACGACCGGGAACAGCATCCCTCCAATCAGGACATAGTGGAGGTGGGCAACCACGAAGTAAGTGTCGTGCGCTTGCCAGTCGAAGGGCGCAATTGCCACCATGACGCCGGTTAGCCCGCCGATGACGAAAATGGCGATGCCGCCTACCCCGAACAGCATTGGAGTAGAAAGGATGACGCGGCCCGCAAGCATGGTGGCAATGAAGACGAAGACTTGAACCGCCGTTGGGATCGCCACTGCCTCGGAAGCGGCCGAAAAGAAGGCAAGCGATATCTGGGGCAGTCCTGTCGCGAACATGTGGTGTACCCACAAGCCGAATGACAGGAAGCCGGTGCCGACCGCGGCAAGCACGATCCAGGAGTAACCCACGATCGGACGCCCCGAAAAGGTCGGAACGATCATCGCCATCAAGGCAATCGCCGGCAGGAAGATGATGTAGACCTCCGGATGGCCGAAGATCCAGAAAAGGTGCTGCCACAGCAGCGGATCGCCGCCGCGTGCCGGATCGAAGAAGGGCCAGTCGAACATGCGCTGCATTTCAAAGAGGATATCGCCGGCAATCAGCGGCGGAAATGCAAAGAGGATCATGCCGGCGACAATCAGCAGATACCAGGCGAAGAGCGGCATCAGATTGATGCGCATGCCGGGTGCGCGACATTTCATGATCCCGACGATGAGCTCCACCGCCGCTGCAATCGAAGCCACCTCGATGAAAGAGAGGCCTAGCAGCCAGATGTCGGCGCCAATGCCGGAAAGTTTTTCGTCGGTTGCCAACGGCGGATACATAAACCAACCGGAGGAAGGCGCTGCATCAAAGAAAATCGAGCCGCACACAAAGATGCCACCGAGAAAAAAGCTCCAGAACCCGAACGCGCCCAGTCGCGGAAACGGCAACTCTCGAGCCCCGATCATCGGCGGCAACAGAAAAATCGCCACTGCCTCGAAGATTGGCACGGCAAACAGGAACATCATGACGGTCCCGTGCAGCGTGAATAGCTGATTGTAGAAGTCCGCAGAAACCAGATCATTGTCGGGCATGGCCAATTGCGCCCGCATAATCAATGCCAGCGCGCCGGCAAAGAGCAGAAAGATGAAGGCGGTGGACGCATACCACAGCCCGACCTGCGTGTTGTTGACGCTCGTCCAGTAGCGCCAGCCGTGCGGATTCTCCCAGACTTTGCGCAGCCGCTCGCTCTGCGCTGCGCGCTCCTCTTCACTCGCGCGGGCGCCCGGCTCGGTCATCTCAGTCCTTTCAGCCAGGCGGCGATTGCACGGATATCTTGCGGCGCCAGCATGGAGAAAGCGGGCATGGCCGCACCAGGCTTGATCGCACCCGGGTTCGCGATGAAGCCAGCAATGTTGTCCTCGGTGTTGGCGACGATCCCGGCTCCTAGCATCTGCCGAGACCCTAGGTGAGAAAGATCGGGTCCAGCCGCGCCTGCGGCCTCCGTGCCCGCAACGCGATGACAGGAGCCACAGCCATGGCGCAAGAAGAGAGCACGCCCCTCTCCCGCGACGTTTATCGAGGCTTTCGCCTGGCTGGCAAGCCATGCGTCGAACGCGTCGGGTTCCATGGTCACTGCGGTGAGCGCCATGAATGCGTGAGACGTCCCGCAAAATTCGGCGCACGCGCCGCGAAATACCCCCGTTCTTTGCGCCATCAGCGAAAGGCGGTTTTCGCGACCCGGGATCATATCCATCTTGCCCCCGAGAGAGGGTATCCAGAAGGAATGGATTACGTCATCGCTCTTCAGTAAAAATTCTATTCGCCGACCGACCGGCAAGCGGATCTCGTTTGCCGCTGCGATTGTGAGGCCGCGATGGACATAGACCACCTGCCACCAATATTGCCTGCCGGTGACTTCGACCCGAAAATCCGTAGCATCGCGAAAAGTCGGCGAAGGTCTAAGCGTCGGCATTAACCAGAATGCATATGTCAAAAGGGCAAAGAGCGTCACAGTTGGGAACACGCCGCCGCCCCACAGGACGAGCCGGCTTGCGGCAGGCTCTGCGAAAACTCGTCTTTGACTGCGCACGGCAAAGCAGACGAAGGCGACCACCGCGAACCAGATCGCGGCTGCGCCGAAGGACATGACGACAAACAGGGTCAACGTCGCCTCTGCTTCCGAACCCGCAGGGCTCAACGCGGATTGAGTGCCCTGGCAGCCAGGCAGAGCAACCGCGATTGAGGGCAGCCTTTGGAGCAATTTTCGTCTTTGAGATCGGAGGCGTGGCGTTTTACTGTCCTTTCCAGAAGAGTTGATCGCTTAACCCGAGCCTCCCCGCAAAGTTCCAGAAAGCGTTCCCGCGCCGATTTTAACTTCTCGGGATTGGTAGGTGTTGAACGGTGAGCTACGCACCGCTCTCGACAGGGAGGTTCCGTTGCTCGTTGCCGCTTACGGCCTGAGCGGCAAGGATGCAATCTGCGATTGTGCGCTCGGCACAAGAGCGGACAAATTCGTGCGCGTTATCGAATTTGCCCATCGCATGACGGCGTTCCGCCCGATTGAGCGAGGCGCGCCGCATTGCCGCAGGAACCGAAGAACGGCTGCCGCCACTCCCAAAAGCAGGGGAGACTTCGCGACGCGCTCGGCATTCTCCTGAACGCCAAGATCGCAAATCCTCAGCGCGCGCGGGGATCGCCTCTGCCCCTAGCAAACAGCAGGCGTCCGCAAGGTTGCGGTCAGTGACAATTTCCGGCCGTCAGCCAGAAGGGTTTTCGTTTTCAGGCTTGTTGGCCTCTCCCAAGGCGCTCTTGGCACCCTCGATCGCGCCCTCGGCAGCTGCACCAGCCGTTGCTTGAAGCTGGCCGCGAACGCGATCCGAAACCTCGCCAGCGGTCTCATCCTCAAAGTCCGTTGCGGGGAGTGCCGCTCCGATGGCCGCACCGATCGCAAAGGCCAGCGCTCCGCCAACCAGAGGCTGATCTCGAAATGTCTTGAGCATGGCGGCATTCAGCTGCGCCCCGTGATCCTGAGCACTCTCATGGGCGCTCCGAATGCTGTCGGCTGCTGACCGGGCGGCATCTGAAACGGCACCGGAGACACCGCTGGCCGCCCCCTTCACCTCGCGCCATGTCGCTGATGCCCAGCCGGTTGTTTCATCGAACAAACTGCCTGCCTCATCCCGGATTTCCGCAATCGCCTGGCCCGACGTATCGGCGAAACCGCGATAGACGGTTCCACTTGGATCGACGAAGTGACCGGCCCTTCGGCCGGCCGCATCGGTCTTCGCGCGAAAACGACTGCCGTCCTCATCCTCAAAATGGCTGTAGCGCTCGCCAAAATTTGCCTCGATCGGTCCGACCCGTCGCAAGTTGCCCTTTACTCTCGCAAGCGGGTAATCATCCACTCCCTTCTCAACGCCCGACGCTTGAGGCGCTCGCGAGGCGGGATCGGCAAGGAGCCATGCAAGACCGATCCCTGTCAATGCGACCGGGATCGGGTTCGCCTTCATTGCCCCACCCAGATTGTTGAGGAAGTCGGCACCTCCACTCCTTCTGGCATAGGCGATGAATTCATCCATTAATTCGCCAGGCGACATTCGCTCTTGAATGGCATGCAGTTTTTCTTCAATCCTTTGACGGTCCGTCTCGATCTCCCGTTGAAGGTCGGCGGACGAATGCATGTCGACGTTCATTTCACTGTCTCCTTGGCCACGTCCAGGTCGCGCTGGAGCGACGCCGTCGTTTTTTCAAACCGAATGCTGCGGTTTCCGAGCCTGGCAAGGCTGCGCGAAATCATAACCCACGCGAGGACGCCGACGACAAGACCAACCGCGACCGCTGAGAGCGCATGGGCATTTGCCTCTTGCATTCCCTGCTGCATCAAAAAGGCGCCCAGACCCTCGACCACAGCGCTCAGAAGCACGCCGATCGCGGCAATAGCAAAGATAAGGCCAACCATGAGCGTCTCGATGCTGCCGATCGCCCGGTCAATATTCTCGCTTGCCTCGGCCTTGGCGAGGTCGATCTCCTTGCGAAACAGTCCGGCTATATCGGTCACCAGTCCCGTCATCAGGTCGGGTAAAGAGCGGTCGTCACGGGGGTTATGCATCGCGGAAGTCCTTTTCAAATGACCAATCGTCGCCTGCGCGGGGGGATGACGAGGAGTTCGATGTCTTGGTGGCCGTTCGCTTTGCCGAAGCGATCAGAAATCGGCTCGCTGCCAGTCCCGCAATCGCTGCCATGCCAAGAAAGGCAAGGGGCTGCTTCCGCCCATAGTTTTCTGCAATCGACGCGATTTCACCGAGATCCCGGTCTTCGCATTCGCGGGCCAGCCGTCCGATCGAATTTCCAAGGTCCTGGGTGTAGCGGCCAAGCCCCGGTTGATCGGAATCGCGAAGTTCAGATCCCACCTTCTCCATGGCGCCAGCAAGACCACGCAATTGGCGCGCCAATGCCCCCTTTTCGTCATCCACGACTTTGGCTGCTGCCGCTTTTGCCTGGCCCGAAAGATCGTCACTCGCGACGTTCTGGTCGACGCGGGGCCGACCTGCATCGCTCTCGCCCCCCCCAGAATAAGGGCCGCCTTCTTGTGAGGGCGAAATAGGTTGCTGTTGTTGTCTACGGTTCTCCGGGTTTTCGATCATCACAAACCTCCTGGTTATCTGACGCGGGCCCTTCGTTGCGCTCCAACCAGCGGATCGCTATCTTGTTCCCTGCCTCATACGGCCACTCGGCTTGGCGTTTGTTCGATCCGAAGGCGCTGCCCAATGAAGACGCTGGGCGACTGCGATCGATCTCGTGGAACAACCCCGCCCTGCGCAGGGATTCCCTCAGCCCCTGCACAGCACCGCGGCGTCCGCCAACTGCGGTGCTGCGAGCTTAGGACTCTACTGACCGATCATGTTGAGGAAGATGCCGTTCCTCTTGCTTTGCTCAAGAAGGGCCTCAACCCCCTCGATGAGGCCTAGCTCGAAAACGGCTTGGAGAGAATTGGGGCAGTTTGGGCGCTCCCGAACTTCAAGATAAGAAACGCTATCGATTTCTCCTTGCAGGCGTCTGCTACCGGAAGCCCGCTATCCCCTGAAGGTTCTTGTCCAGCATGACGACATCGACTGGCGGCCCACCTCTAAGCTCGGCGTCCCTCCATTCGCTCCTTGAAACCTCGATGAGGTCGTGGTGGCAGGAGATTTTCTTGGACCAGGCGTGGGTTTCTATCGGTTGTCCGCATTTTGCTCATGGATTGGAACTTTTCCCGGTCTTTTCGGGTTCACGCAACAACCTTTTCGTGTGGACCAGGTGCGAATGGAGAGGAAAATGAAATGGCTTCCTGTCACCGCAGTTCTTATCGCTGGCCCAGCCTTTGCCCAAAGTGCCGAACTTGAATCGGCCTGCACGTCGGTCGCAAGGAATTTTTTCATGACCGACACGCTGAATGTCGGGGTCGTGCAATCGTTCCCTGAGCTTAAGCCCCCTGGCGTCCGCTTCAAATATTCTGAGAGATCGGATACGAAGAAGGCCGAAATGTCAGATACGTTCGACTGCGAATTCGATCAGCCAAATCCGATCACAAAACTCCTACGCTTCTGCGTCTCCCGGACTTGCTACTCTTCCGACCAGGAAGATGGCGAACGCCGACGCCGATTTGAAGAAATGCAGCTTCTTATGCAAAGAGGCAAAAGCGCCAGAAAATAAGCATGGCACCTTCTAACCGATGGGTCTCGGCGGACGGCGTTCGAGGGCCAACGCTAAACGAGATTTGCGGCGCCAGACATCGGGCGTGCCAGTGAGGCTCGGCTCACGATGGCACGTCGACTATCCGCAGCAATCACATTTCCTACAAAGCAGAGAACGTCCGGCGTTGACTTCTTGATGCTAAAAGCGGCTCCCACCCGACTTCGGCAAATGCAACTTGCGTAAGCGCAAAGAATTGCGGACTAGCCTCCGCTCATGGTTCGAGTGCTCCGGTCGGGAGTGGAAAAGACCAAATGCTTAGGAACCAAAAGCGTTTCGCCGAGTTTGAACATTGCCGTTAACGGGCTGAGAAAAAGGAACCGAACATCATGAAGAACGTACTGCTCGCCGCGGTCTTCCTCGGCGCATCGAGTTTGGGCGCGCTCGCGCAGACCGCCACACCTCCGGCTACGGCAGATGGTGATACGCCTGCCGTGGCAACACCAGACACCACCAATCCAACAGCGCCCGTCGCCGGCGCCAACAGTTTCACGGAAGAACAGGCCAAGGATCGCCTTACTGACGCCGGCTACACCGATGTGACCGGTCTAAAGCTCGACGACAAGGGCGTCTGGCGTGCAACGGCCTCGAAGGACGGCAAATCCATGCAGGTCGCGCTCGACTATCAGGGCAACATTGTTGCCAACTAACTCCAGCAAAGAGGAAATTCCCATGAAAACCGTTAGTGGACTTTTTGACGACTATTCGGACGCCCAAGCAGCAGTGTCAGCCCTTGAAGATCGCGGCGTTCCGTCGGACGACATCAGCATCGTTTCCAACAATGTTGGCGATTGGTACGGCACTGCAGACGAAAGCAACGCGGCTGAAGGCGCTGGAACGGGCGCCGGTGTCGGCGCTGCGGTCGGTGGCATTGGCGGCCTGTTGACTGGTCTCGGGCTCATGGCCATTCCCGGTGTCGGGCCGGTGGTCGCAGCCGGTTGGCTTGCCGCGACCGCGGCTGGTGCTGCCGCCGGCGCGGTAGCAGGTGGTGCCGCCGGCGGGATTATCGGAGCGATGACGGATTCGGGCGTTCCGGAGGAACATGCCCATGTCTATGCGGAAGGCGTACGGCGCGGTGGCACGGTCGTCACGGCACGGGTCGACGACGCGCTCCAGGCGGATGCCGAAGCGATCCTGCGCCGAGGTACCTGGGTGGATCCTGTCCAACGCCGCGCCGCCTACACGGAACAGGGCTGGACACGCTTTGACGAGACGCTCGATCCCTACACCGCCGACGAAGTCGAGAAGGAACGTCAACGTCTCGAGAGCATGCGCTAGTTTGAACCAAGGCGGCCATGATGCGTTCAGATCACCTGAACCGTAAACTGGCCTTCGCACGTTCCTGATGATTGGCAGGCTCTCTCGTCCCGGCGCCCAACTCAGGCGCAACAACGGCACCTGACAAAAGCGCTTAGACGTTTCGTAGAGTTTGACGAAATTGACCGTGGAACGATTTGCATACCGACAGGTTGCGTCCTCCCGGGTGTCGAAAGGAATGGAGCCATGGTTGCCCCGCGAGCGAACTGGAAAGGCTACATCAAGTTCGGAGAGGTCACCTGTCCAGTGGCACTTTACACCGCCGCGTCCTCGTCCGAACGCATCAGCTTCCATAGGCTCAATCGAAAAACAGGCAACCGGGTAAAGCGCGAGTTCGTTGACAGCGAGTCGGGAGAGCCCGTTCAGGCCGACGATCAGGTAAAAGGCTATGAAATCGAGGGTGGACGATACGTCGTCCTGGAACCTGAAGAAGTCGCAGCGGTGGTTCCGGAAAGCGACAAGACCCTGAAGATCGAGGCCTTCATTCCCTGCTCGCAGATCGACACAACCTATTTCGACAAACCCTACTATCTTGCACCCGACAAGATGGGCGGGGAGGCTTTCGGACTGCTCCGTGATGGGATGGCTAAGGCCAAGGTCGCCGCGATCGCCAAGACCGTGCTTTTTCGCCGGCTACGAACCGTACTTGTCCGCGCACACGGCAAGGGGCTGGTGGCGGCAACCCTCAACTTTGACTATGAAGTGCGATCTTCGAAAGAGGCGTTCCAGGAGCTTCCCGACCTCAAGATAGAGGGCGAGATGCTGGAACTTGCAGAGCACATTATCCGCACAAAGAAAGGCAGTTTTGACCCCGGCGACTTTGACGATCGGTACGAGGCGGCTCTTGCCGAGCTGGTCAAAGCCAAAATCGAGGGGCGTGCACTGCCGAAGAAAAAGTTGCCCGTAGCATCCAAGCCCGGCGATCTGCTCAAGGCGCTCCGCGAGAGCGCAGGCATCAATGCGAGCAAGTCGAAGTCCAAGCGTCAAGCGGCCAACGCAAACAAGGGCGCTCGTCGGCAAAAGGAGTCGAGCTCGTCTCCCAAGTCGAAACAGGCGGCAACGTCGCGTCGCACCGGCTGACGGGAGATTGAGCCATGGCTGTCCGCCCGTACTGGAAAGGCTATTTGAAACTCTCGCTGGTGACGTGCCCGGTTGAGATGATGCCGGCCACGTCCGATAGCGAAAAGGTTCGCTTCCACACGCTTAATCGCGAGACCGAGAACCGTGTCGTCAGTCACTTCGTCGATGCGGTAACCGGGGAAGAGGTCAAGGAAGACGATGAGGTCATGGGTTACCAGCGCGGGGAAAAGGAGTACGTCGTGATCGAGGACGAGGAGCTTGAGACCGTCGCACTCGAAAGCACCAGGACCATTGATATCTCGACGTTCACCCCGCGCGACAGCCTCGAGTGGATATGGCTCGATACGCCTTACTACCTTTCTCCGAGCGAACCGGTCGGCCAGGAGGCCTTTTCTGTTATCCGAGATGCGATGGAAGCCCAGAAAATGGTCGGTATTTCACGACTGGTCATATCGCGTCGGGAACGAGCCGTCATGCTCGAGCCGCGTGGCAAGGGGATCGTGCTCTGGACATTGCGCTACGGCGACGAAGTTCGTGGCGAAGAAACGTACTTCACCACCGCGAGCGACGCCAAGGCGGACCCCGAGATGATGCCGCTTGTGCAGCGATTGATAAAGAAGCTGACGAAGGATTGGAGCCCCAGCATGGTGGAGGACCCCGTGCAGGAACGCCTGGTCGACATCATCGCTGCCAAGAAGAAGGCGATAAAGAAACCGTCCAGGGCCAAGTCCAAATCGTCAACCACACCATCGCCACCCAGCAACGTCGTCAACATCATGGACGCCTTGAAAAAGTCGGTCGCAGCGGAGCGTCGTCCCCGGAAATGAACCATCCGCGACCCTTAGACCTTGACGACGGCACGGCTGGCTCTCGTCAGCCCACGGGCAGGTTCTGCACCAGCGCGGTGGGATCGATGACCCTCTCAAGTTCAAAGACATAAAACCGATCGTCATCTCGCATGGTCATCAGTCCCATCAAGCTGTCGTCATTGATCCGTCGAAAATGGTCGACCTGAATAGCACCGAGATTTGTAGACGCCTTCTTTCCTAATTTTGAGGCAAGAAGAGCATCATGAGCAAATCGAATTTCAGCGAAGAGTTTAAGCGTGACGCGGTGCGCCAGATCACGGAGCGAGGCTATCCGGTTGCTGAGGTTTCGCAGCGTCTCGGCGTCAGCCAGCATTCGCTCTACGAATGGAAGAAGAAGTTTGCTGCGTCGAACGCCAAGGGCAACGACGAGACCGAGGAGATCAGGCGGCTAAAGAAGGAACTGGCTCGCGTTACCGAGGAGCGAGATATCCTAAAAAAAGCGGCCGCGTATTTCGCCAGGGATGCAAAGTGAAGTACGCGTTCATTGCTCTGCATCGCTTGCAGTTTTCGGTGCGGACGATCTGCCGCCTTCTGCGGGTTCATCCCAGTGGATTTTACACCTGGCTGAAGAACCCGCTGAGCAGGCGAGCCAACGAGGACAAACGACAGACCGATCTGCTCCTGAAGGCATGGGAAGAGAGCGGGAAGGTCTACGGTTATCGCAAGCTGCACGACGACCTTCTCGATCAGGGCGAGATATGCTGCCCGAACCGGGTTGCGCGTCTGACCCGTCTCGCCGGGATCAAGGCGCAGATTGGCTACAAACGCCGTCCCGGCATCTATGGCGGCAGGCCTGCCGTCGCTATCGACAACACGCTCGACCGGCAGTTTGACGTAGCGGCTCCGGACAAGGCCTGGGTCACGGACATCACCTATATCCGGACCTGCGAAGGTTTTGCTTATTTGGCCGTCGTCATCGACCTCTATTCCCGCCGGGTCATCGGCTGGGCGATGCAGAGCCGCCAAACCACGGACGTCGTATTGCAGGCTCTGCTCATGGCGGTGTGGCGACGCAAACCGAAGGACAAAGTGCTGATCCACTCCGATCAGGGCTCGCAATTCACCAGCATGGACTGGGCCTCGTTCCTCAGGCACCACAATCTGGTTCACTCGATGAGCCGACGCGGCAACTGCCATGACAATGCGGTGGCCGAGAGCTTCTTCAATCTTCTGAAGCGAGAGAGGATACGTCGCAGGGTCTACCGTTCACGCGATGAAGCTCGCCAGGACGTGTTCGACTACATCGAAATGTTCTACAACCCGAAACGCAAACACGTCAGGAACGGGATGCTGTCACCCGTCGAGTTCGAGAAGCAGCAGAAAATCTAACCCGAGGGTGTCTACGAAACTCGGGGCTATTCAACCATTGGCTGGTCGTCATAGATCATGGCCGCGCTTGCGACGCCTTCAAAGACAACCGTTTTGATCGAGGCGACGGGACCCTTTGCCTGAAGGCACGGTTGAAGACGGGCAAAAAGCACGGCGGCAAGGGCCGTTCTTCCAAACGCATGAAAGCGAAGTGCGAGGGGAAGCGGAACCCACTTCGGATCGATGGCTCGCAGTTTTCGCCCACCGACGTGAAAAAGAAGGGCATCGGCCCGCAGATCCGGATTGAACCGTTTGCCGAACCAGCCGAGGTTCTCCAAGACGCCATCGAAGGGATGACCAGTTGGAACTCCCCGACCTTGCCAGAGGCCGGCAAGCTCGCCCGGTTCCAGCGGCGGAAGCCGCAGAAACTGTTCCAGCGCCCGTTGCTGATCATTTACCGCATTGTCTCTCCTCACCTCTACGCCTCCCGGCTTCTCGTTTCAATCGGCCCCCGCGACGCGCCTGCCGCAAATCTTCCAATGTCGGAAACCATCAGCCCCGCTTGAGTTCAGAGGTCGGCGACGTTTTTTCGGGCCAGGTCCTTACCAGTTCATCGAGTGAACCCGCGGCCAGGTAGCCCAGACAATTCCATCGCACCCATGGAGGGAAATAGAGATTACGGACCGTTCTGAGATCCGCTAGTTCGCCGTCAGACCCGGTTACGCGCGCTCGTAGGACGATCTCCCATCGAGGAGTATCGGATAGCGCGCCTGCACTTTTTCCATGCCCTTGGCCTTTCCATCCTGCTCCCCCAGTTTTTCCTCTCGACGTGCCTTCCTTGTCTCCGGTTTGCTTCGCTCGGCTTGCGCTTCTGCCCAGCGCCGACGAAGTTCTAACCGCGAACGTCGCTCGGCGGTTCGGCCCTGATTTTGGTAGGGCAACGGCCGCGCCGAAATCATACGGCATCAATCAACGCCTTTTCCGCCGGTCGCACCGTAAACTTCACCATTGACGAAACTTGCCTCCTGCGAGGCGAGGAAGACGTAAATTGGGGCCAGCTCAACCGGCTGGCCGGGCCGACCGAAATCGCTGTCCTTCCCGAAGTTCTTCACTTTCTCGTCAGGCTGGCCGCCGCTTGGCTGCAAGACCGTCCAGAACGGACCCGGTGCCACGACGTTGGCCCGGACACCCTTCTCGATGAGTTGTTTTGCGAGTGCCTTGGTGTAGGCGACGATCCCAGCTTTGGTCGTGGCGTAGTCGAGGAGAATTGGCGATGGCTGATATGCCTGGATGGACGCGGTTGTGATGACGGACGCGCCTGGGGGCAAGTGCGGCTCGGCGGCCTGAGCAATCCAGTGCAAGGCGTAGAGGTTGGTCTTCAGCGTGGCGTCAAAGTCCTCGGACGTTACAAGCGAGACGTTCTTGCGAAACTGTTGTCGGGCCGCGTTGATCACCAGGATATCTATGCCACCAAGCTCGGACAGTGCCCGCGACACCAACGCGCGGCACCAGTCTTCATCCTTCACATCACCCGGCAAGGCGAGCGCCTTGCGGCCCTCGGCCTCGATCAACTCGATAACCTCTTTCGCGTCCGGTTCTTCCTCCGGCAGGAACGATATGGCGACGTCGGCACCCTCCCGTGCAAACGCAATCGCAGCGGCTCGTCCGATGCCAGAATCGCCTCCGGTGATAAGGGCTTTGCGCCCTTTCAGCCGACCTGCCCCTTTGTAG
Organism: Ensifer adhaerens; assembly: GCF_000697965.2. Taxonomy (NCBI): domain Bacteria; kingdom Pseudomonadati; phylum Pseudomonadota; class Alphaproteobacteria; order Hyphomicrobiales; family Rhizobiaceae; genus Ensifer; species Ensifer adhaerens. Next base: position 1,270,661 of record NZ_CP015882.1, read on the forward strand.
GTTTTCTCGCCGTGATCGGGCTTTGGATGCATCCTACCAACAATACCGGGCATGGATTGTGGTTGAGGGTCAAACGGCGGCGAGGGGTACTGTGTTCGGGGGTCTTGCATCATCAGACGATCGGTCATTGGTAAATCCTCATGTGGCGATTATCGGTAAACTCGTCGATTGGTTTCGGGTTCCCGTCCAGCAATTCGGAGGAACCAAACGACAGGCTCCACTGTTCATTTGACGTCCTCTTCAACCTCTTTTCGCGCCGAGGGAGAAAACGTTCCATGCAATTGCTGCACAGGGTCCTTGCCGACGTGCAGTTGATGCTTCGTCGTCCGCCGAGGTTGCAGTATGCGGCCTTGTGCTACCGTGTCCGCACAGGGCATCCGCTCGAAATACTTCTCATCACCAGCCGGGATACCGGTCGCTGGGTCATCCCAAAGGGGTGGCCCATGAAAGGAAAACGTGCTCATGAGGTCGCGGCAAGGGAGGCGTTCGAAGAGGCCGGTGTAAAAGGGAGCTGTGAGAGGGCTCCAATTGGCCACTACCTCTACAGGAAGAAGTTAGACAGTGGGCTGAAAGTTTCTTGCACGGTCCGCGTTTTTGCGATGAAAGTTGCTGGCCTGCGCGGGAACTTTCCGGAGAAGGGCGAGCGCAAACTTGTCTGGTTCGAATATCGAGAGGCCGCCCGTCGCGTCGCTGAGAGATCCCTACGCGACCAGATTTTACGCTTCGGCAGTGCGACTTTGCCTTGAAGACGCAAACTGCGACGATTCCATTCTCGTACATTTTTGAAGGTTGTATCGTCGTCTGTCGATATCTTGGCGAGCGCTGGCGGACCGACCGTCGCGGGAGGGGTGGGTAGCGAGCTCGACTGCCATTGCGTGGGCCAAAGGAGAGGGCGGAAAAATCCGGATGTTCTCCATCTCCATAGCGGTCGGCTTGACGCGGCCTGCGACCGCTTATCGCTCGGACCTCAAGTCGACGCCCGAGGCCGCGCGATGGCGCTCGATCTCCCTCTTCGCCAGACCGCCCGGCTTGTCTTTCCAACACCGTGATCAGCGCTCGCAGCGCGTGTTTGTCCAGCTTCTCGATACCGACATACTCGTTTCGCCTTGGAGGTCTGAATGCTCATGAAGTTAGGCCTGCATAGCTATGCTGTCGCGATCTTGAGAGTTCTCCAGGACGAACACCATCAACGTGTCGCTTAAAGCAAAAAGCGTCCGGTAAGCCCAGGCAATAACGAGGACAACAGCGGCGATCACACCGGGTGAAAGGTAAACTGCTGGCCTCATCACTTCTCAGGCAGAACGTGAATCCTGTCGATCGCCGAGAACCGACTGTTCCCCTTACCCTTGCGAAGCCAAGCTCGTTCTGATTCCGGCCTCAGTAAACCGCGTCAGCTGCATTTGAGTTGCGTCTTCAGTATAAAGGACATGAACCGCCAAACCGCTTTCGGTGCGCCTTTGAGCCTCCTCATAGGCCTCTTCGAAGCCAACCGGAACCGCGTCTGTTGGCGCGGAGGGATCGTCCTGGGTCAACACATAGAACGTGGAGTTTCGAATATCTGGGGTCATCGGCGCTCTCCTTCTCGCACACCACCAACTGCCGGAGGACGCGATAGTTCCTAGGCGATTTACGTGCGTGCGCTTCTGCTTGGTGCCGTTGAACTTTATCCGCGACCGGCGCGCTTTGGTTCATCCCAATCAATTGGAACGGCTGTCCGGGACGCGGTGTTAAACCGGCCTTTATTCCGCCCGCTTCTTGATCCTCTTTTAAGGAATACTTTCCTTCTACGGAGACTGGCCCATGGCGACCGGCGCATCCCAGCGATTGTACGACGGGGTCGCTGCCGTCGAAACGATGACGCGGTTTGCCATTGCCGTCCTAGCCCTTGCCTCCGGCGTGTACACTTATCTCGGCGTGCGCAGCATCCTGGACGGTTCGCCAACGGCGATCTTCTTCGCAGCGATTATCTACTCGGCCTCCGTCTCGGTCGGCATCTACGCTTTCTGGTCCTATATGGCGCGCTTCTTTCCGCATATCACGACCCATACGGGCCGCGCCGCCATGCTCGGTGTGATGGCCATCGGCGCGGTCATGATCATGGCCATGTCAAGCTGGCTAAATGCTGCTGCACTAGCAGGTTCTGCGGCACTTGAGCAGCACCTGGCCGAGACGGTCGAAGACTATACCGCCGACCTCGACCAGGCGCACCAGAACGCACTTGCTGCCCAGAGTCTTCTGCCCGATATCCAGCGCGCCTCCGAGCGCTTTGCTCAGCTGGCGCTGTCGGAACGGCAATCGGGCGCTCTGACCGGTACGACCGGTTCAGGAAGCGTCGTTCAGTTGCTGTCGCAGATGTCAGCGCAGATGAAAGATCTAGAGAACGGCATCAACGCCTCGCGCGAACAGGTAACGACGTTGTTCGAACAAGGACAAAAGCGGCTTGAGACCATGCGTACGCTGGTATCGGCGCCCGGCGCCATTGAACCGCGTGCCGATCAGTTCTCCTCCGAAGTCGTCGCGCTCACCGGGGTCATAGCCTCGCTCGGACAGACTTCAATTGCCCCTTCGATCCGTCGCGCGGCCGATGATCTTTCACTCGGCTTTATTGCACCTGTCGCCGACGGTGGCGATGCCGACCTAGTTGACCGCCAGGACAGGGTAATGGCGACAGTGCGCGCTTCAGTAGCGGCCCAGTCGAAGGTTCTGTCCGACGCCGCTGACGAGATCCTTGCGCGCGCACCGGTAAAGGAGCGAAGGTTCGTTCCACTATCGTCCGCCGAAGCAGTTTTGCGCTACGCTTCGGACTTTATTCCAGCATGGGCTGGCGCCATCTCCATCGATCTCCTGCCCGGTGTACTCGTGTTCATTCTTGCAGTCGTGCACGGCGCGATCCGAAAACAGGAAGAGAGGATGCCATTTGCCGAACGCATCACGGCAGCCGAACTCGTGCAGGCAATAGAATTGAAGCGTGCGCTGGCGGAAAGCGGCTCGGATCTGATGGAGGTTGCCGCCGAGCTTGAAGCGCAGAAAACTACGGAAGAGGCAAACAACATCACAAACCTCGACCCGAGAATACGTCCCAAGGATCGCCCACATGAGGATCGATGAACCGATCAAGGCCTTGAAGCGCCTCGACGATGGCACCGCGATGCGAGGCGTGTTCTATCTATTGCTGTCGGTGACGGCGATTTTTCTCATTATCGACGTTCGCAACATGGAAACCAGCCCCAAGCTGTCAACCCCCGACCCAGCCTACCAAATCCCTTTCCTGCCGCCTGCAGGAACCAAGGGGGATCCGAGCGATGCTGCGCAAAGCCCATCGAGCCCGGCCGAAGTGCTGAACAAGCCGATGACATTGGAACTTGGCCCCGGCGGCGTCCTGCTTGTCGAAGGTACCTTCGATCCAGGCGCGTCTTTGCGCTTTGCCAGAGAGATCGAAGTTCGCGGCGAGTATGTAAGAACCGTCGCGCTCAACTCCCCAGGCGGCTCAGTGGACGACGCGCTGGCAATTTCCAAGCTGATACGCGAAAAATCGTTGACGACGAAAGTTGTGTCGAGAGCACTCTGCGCATCCTCGTGTCCAATCGTGCTTGCAGGTGGCGTTGAACGCCTCGCGGAAAAAGACGCGGTGGTTGGAGTGCACCAGCTATTTAACGTCAGCAACGTCATACCTGCCGCAGACGAGGTCATGTCGACCACACAATCCGCCACCGCACGTGTCGCCCGCCATCTCGAGGCGATGGGCATTGCTGCTGAACTCTGGTTCAACGCTTTGGAAACGCCTGCGGATCGCCTTTATTATTTGACGGCGAAGGAAATGGCTGATTTTCGACTGACGACTACGCCCGCTTCGAGTTCCAGGAAGAGAAGTTAGGTCTCTACCGAGGATCAGCTCTACGCTAGGGCATGGACAATGGCGGGCCTCTTTGGTTGGGAATGATGGAGCGCAGGAGGGCGCAGCGATATCCAATCATTCAGGTTACGAAAGAACGGCGGCCAATCGAGGGATTAAACGCGATCGGACACAGGAGGACTTAATACCGATCTTAAAGGCGGGCGTAGAGATCAGCGCGGGGTCGCGCCTCTTGACGCCCATTCCCTGGAAGCCGCCTCATAACGTTTCTGGGATCGTGTGCCGCAGCTTTGGCTGTCGAAGCAACCGCTGGCGCGATTGATGGATTTGCGTTCGCCTGGCGAAATCTCGCGCCTTCCATTGAAACGCTGCGTCGCAGCATTATATTGTGCACTGCAGCAATGATTACCGAGTGCTGCATGAGGCCGCTATGATAGCCATCCTGGCCGTTACGGCCTGGAGGTTTCGTTATGCGCTCCTTGTCTAACACCCTCGCTTTGCTCAAGCAGTTCCGCACCCATCCGGTCGACCCTTCTCGGGAGAGCCACTTGTCGGAATTCGAGGCCTTTGGACCGAACCCTGGCCAGCTTGAGGCAAAAGTTCATGTCCCATCGACAGTTATTCCACGACCGGCGCTCGTCGTCGTCTTGCACGGCTGTACCCAGACGGCGTCGTCATACGACACAGGCTCGGGATGGAGCAGATTGGCCGACGACTATGGCTTTGTCGTCCTCTTCCCGCAGCAGACCCGCAGCAATAACGCCAATCTTTGCTTCAACTGGTTCCAGCCGAACGATATGGCGCGCGGCGATGGTGAAGCGCTTTCAATCCGCCAGATGGTCGAGACCGCCGAAGCACGTTATGACATCGATACCTCGCGAGTTTACATAACCGGGCTTTCGGCAGGTGGAGCGATGGCCAATGTGATGCTGGCGACCTATCCCGAAGTCTTTGCCGGCGGCGCAATCATAGCCGGTCTCCCCTATGGCACGGCACACACGATACCCCAAGCGTTCGACCGCATGCGCGCGCAAGGCATTCCCGACACTAACACGCTTCAAAAGCTGCTTCGGTCCGCTTCCAAAACAACGGGCCCATGGCCGGCGATATCGGTCTGGCAGGGAACGCAGGACATGACCGTCAACTCGGCTAACGCAGATGCGATTGTCGACCAGTGGCTGGGCGTTGTTGAAACCCGAGGATCGCCCCGGGTAGACCAACCGACGTCGCGGCTTGAACGCAGGGTCTGGGTCAATGCCAACGGGGAGGAACGCCTTCAGCTTTACCGCGTCAAGGGTATGGGCCACGGCACACCGATCAATGCGAAAAGTGGGTACGGTCGGGCAGGGCCCTACATGCTTGACGTCGGCATTTCGTCGACCGAGGAAATTGCCAAATCGTTCGGGGTTGCGGCGCCATCCTTGAGACAGGTGAACCGGGGCGTCGCCACTGACGTCGCTATCCCCAAGGCTCGGAGCAACGATAATCCGAGTCCCAAGGGACCGGCGGACGGCATTCGGCGGACGATCGAAGACGCGCTACGTGCAGCGGGTCTGATGAGATAACACCGCGCACACTTCCTTCGTGGCCACCCGCCCTTTTGATCTGTCGACTCGCCGCGTGGAGATGCCTCAAACGGCGAGTGACGCCGGCGCAGCGAACATCCAATTTACAAGGTCGCCCACCCTGATGGGCCGTACTCTCAGCCCTCACGCTATGCGGTGGGTCCAGACGATTTCTTGAAAAGCGGCCACATCGAGCGGCGACGGCGCGCACATCTAGACGCGCACATCTAGATATGTCGCGCTGCCGTCACTCCATACCGCATACCCCGCGACTGAGCCGATACGGACGGTTGCACTCCCAGCCGTTTCCGGAACGATCCAGATGTGCGTTTTCAGGAAGATTGATCTGTGAACAGACCGATCCCTTTGCTTCAAATCCGCGGTCACATTTCCATTTCTGGCCATAGGAGTTGTCCGCAAAGGTTGCATTTTCGGGAACCTTTACAGCAACACAGGCCTGATCTTTCATTTCAAATCCACGGTCGCACAACCATTCATTGCCGCTGGTGGTCAGGTAGGCATGGTCAGGAACGATCAGTGCGACGCATTTGCTAGCGATGACCTGATACCCCCGTTCACAGATCCAGCCCTCGCCATAGCTCGAATCCGTCAGATACGCCTTGTCCGGCACCTCGATGAGGTCGCATTCAGTATCGCGCTGACGATATCCGTGCATGCACTTCCAGCGGTCACCAGAATAAGAGTCGAGAAAAGCATTGGCGGGCAGCCGAACCGCAAGGCACTGGCCGTCCTTTTCGGCAAACCCGTAATCGCATTCCCAGCCGTTGCCATAGGAAGCGTATGTCAGGAAAGCATTGTCGGGAGCCGTCACAGCAACGCAGGAATCGGCCTCTTGTCGGAATCCACGATTGCACTCCCATCCCGATCCGTAGCGTTTTGCTTCGGAATTTGCTGGCACCGACCCTTGACCATATGCCCCAGGGATCAAGAGCAGAGTTGCGGATAGAAGAACGCTCGCCTGTATAGCCAACGCTAGGAAGAACGGTTGAAGCATGTCCTTATGTCTCCAAATGGGCGGTTGAGTGGTCACAGAAGTGTGAAGCCATTGCGGCCGGCGCTTACCTGCGCCCATCGGTTCGTCCCAACCAATGCCAGATTGTCGTGGCAGGGAACATACTGCGCATAGCGCTGTGCAGTTCGCAGCCTCAAATGTCTAGGACCGACCGGAATTTGCTGGATCGCAAGGCGAAAATGTCTGTTCGGTGTAGGACATGGCGCCCCCTTGATTGGGGCCAGGGTATCAAACCCTCATACAGCAGCGCCCGTGACATCTGCTACTGGAGACTGGACACTGCGCCTTTGTCATTCGAATAGCAACCGCTCTTTACCCTTATTTGGTTTGCCTGCCGAACGCCCCTAGCAATCATGATTTCCCATGTTTCCATGCTTTGATCGAGCACGAACCGGGTCGTCCCCAGGCGGTCGGTGGTCTTCCGTCGCGAGAAGGGTTGTTACGTCGCGACGGCGGCACGTCAGAGGCCGCACACCTTGCCGGCTAGTCGGCGCTGACTGTCGGCATGAGTTGCGCCGGCGTCTCAATCTTTTGCAAGCATTTCTCGAACTATTCGCGCCAGATCGTCCATGGAAAACGGCTTGGTCATCATGTCCATGCCCGGTCCGAGAAAGTCCGCGCGTGACAATGCTGTTGCTGCATAGCCCGTTAAGAACAGAACACGGAGGCCCGGCCTCCTTGCCAGAGCCACTTCGGCCAACTGCCGCCCGTTGATCCCTGGTAAGCCGACATCGGAAACCACGGCATCGATGCGCTGCGCGCTTTCGATTATCGGCAGCGCATGTTCTCCGTCTTCGGCTTCGAGCGTCCTGTATCTAAGTTCCTTCAGAACGTCGACGATCAGCAGCCTCACGGCGCTGTCGTCTTCCACAACGAGCACGACCTCACCTTCACCCATCAGACTCCCGTGTTGGGACGGAGCCGAGCCGATGCTTGCTTTGTCGGCGCCGGACCCATCCGGGAGAAAGAGCGTGACTGTCGTACCCGTTCCCAGCTGGCTCGTTATTCGTGCGTGGCCGCCCGTCGACTAGTGCGACTTAAGTGCCATTCGGAATTGGCCGGCCCGCTCAAAGCTATTGTCGGCGTTGGGCCGAAAGTTAACCAACGAACCTCTGTCCTTGAAGAGAATCGAACCCGCAGCTGGATCTTTCCGGGCGTGCGACTTGCAAATGGCTATGCCAAAAGTCACGAGCGCACGGATTTTCGCAGCATCACGGGTGCACTGAAATCGGACCCATCGAGCGATTCGCACCCAGGGCTCTAAACACACGGATCGTATTTGCATGAGAAATAATGCTTGCAGAATTAGCAAGCATCGCTATATTTGCTAGCATGAACAGCAAGCAGAAAAAGACTCTCGTGGCGGTTTTCAAAGATCCGATCTCGGGAACCATCGAGTGGGCCACTATAGAAAACCTGCTTGTCGCTGCCGGCGCGAACGTCATCGAAGGAAACGGCTCGCGCGTTAAGTTCGAAAAGGACGGCATAATCGCGAGCTTCCATCGTCCTCATCCCGACAAGGAGGCAAAACGTTATCAAGTTCGCGATGCTCGCGAATTCCTGACGCAAATTGGAGTAGAACCATGAACACCATGACTTACAACGGTTATCACGCTCGCATAGAATTCGACGCGGAGGACGAGCTGTTCTTCGGTAAGATTGCTGGCATTTCTGACGTAGTCGGGTTTCACGGGGACAGCGTTGCTGAACTGAAGAAGGCGTTCCATGAGGCTGTCGATGATTACCTTGAGACCTGCAAGAGCATCGGCAAAGAGCCTCAAAGACCCTATTCCGGCAAGATGATGTTTCGAGTTGCTCCCGAAGTGCATCGCCGAGCTGCTCTGGCTGCCGAACTGTCGGGGAAGAGTCTCAATCAGTGGGCCGAGGAGGCATTAGAAAAAGCCGCGGCGCACTTCGCCAAGGACCGCCTTTCGGCATAGGCCATTCGCTTCCCCGCAAGGTCGGCCCGGCAGGGCTCTCGTCCGGGTCGAGGTCAACGTTCGTCACCAACACTAGAATGAACTTGGGCGTAAGGAACCCTCAATTCATCCGAGGTCGGACGAAACTCGCGACGGGGCGATGATCCGAAGGTGCAGTTCAGTCGCTATACACCATTAGGTGGCACAGAGCCTTTGCAATGATCGCTTGCGGAGAAAGCCTGTCCAAGCAGGCCCATGGCAGTTGTTGCTACCTCAGTAGAAAATCCATGTTCGCAACGGGCCGACTCTGTCTGCGCAAGCCGGCTGCCGGGCTGCGGCGATTGTCGCCAGCTAAAACCTGAACCGCCTGCGTCGGGGTCATGATTACGGCGTTGGCAAATTCGAGTTTCTTCGGAAGGCGCGCAAAGCCTTCGTTGGTGGTCACGAACACATGGCGCCCGCCATTTTCATGTGCCCAGAACGCCTGAGCAGCGCCCAGGCAATTGCGCCAATGCCAAGCAGCGGCGCTGGACAGATCCTTTTTGTCCAAGCCGTAGCTCACCGCGTAGTCCGACCATCGTGCTGGCGTCGTCGGAAAAAGGGTTCTGAAGATAAGTCGCTCGCGCTCAATCGCCGCTTCATCACTCATAATAGAGAAACCATGGAATGAAAGACCGTGTCGCCCGATCGGCCGCAAGAGGCTGATGTGACCAAGTCCGAGCGCGCTCATTCGGCTTTCAAAGTCTGCAAATCGTTTTAGATGTGCGCCACCGGGCTGACGTTCATATGCGCTCGAAGCCAAAATGGCGATATCCGCCTCTCCACGCCTTGCGGCTTCAATCAACGTGCGAATGTCGCCGTGGGCCGATCTCTTCTCATCGATGTTGATGAGACAGTTGTTTTCGAGCGTAAAACTCCGCATCACTTCACCATGTTGCTCTAGTCATTCAATGCTCGCCATTTGCGAACCAATCCCACAATTATAAGTCTGGTTCTTAAAGCGATGCGCGCTTCGTGGACATTCGGCTTGGCAGTAAAGAACAAACGAACAAGCGATCGCTCAAAGGTAACAAGGACACAAATCGCCATGGCGGTCAGTTCCCAACGGAACATTAGGCGACGAACGCAAAAATCATGAACTCTCTCCGCTCAGCGGGGAGCTGCTCGCACGGGTCGGCTCGATCGGCGACAATCGCCTGAGAGGCTGGATCTCCTACCAAGCCTCGAAGGCTGCCTTAAACCACATCGTGCGCACCGCTTCAGGCGAGATGAGCCGCAAAGCGGCGGCGGTCAGCCGCGTCATCGATCGGCTGTCGAAGAACTCGAATTCCATGCCAAAACGGTCCGCAATCGGCTTAAACTCATCCTTCAGCAGTTCTAGCGCCCGCCCCCCTTCGGAGCGGAAACTGACACGCATGAAGAAGTGACCGGTATCAGCGTCGTCGAACTGTGCGCTGTCGGTGATGTTGCATTCCTCTTCCGCCAGGAAGGAGGAGATAGCGGCGACGATGCCGCGGGTGGATGCGCAGCGCACGCGCATGGCAAACTCGACATTGGTGTTCCTCTTTGTGGATCAGGATGCGGCTGGTGCCAAGCGGCGCCTGAACGATGCCGGGACAAATCTTGAGACCGACACCGCACACCGGCTTCGCTGCTCCAAGCCCATTTTTGATCACACAGGCAACCCGGCTAATCGGTTGGATAAATGGTCCGCGATAAGTCACCCTCTGCGGGTGGGGAAATTGCTTCGTCCTCATCCAGAAGGCTCAGCCTGGCGATCGCAGTGTCCGATATGCTCGTCAGAAATTCAGCCTGGGTCCAACCCAAAAGGCAAGCTTCCTCGACAAGGACCTGGATTGCATAGTGCACCGTCTGCTCGAGTTCGACCTTGCGCTCAAGCGTCCCAGGGGGCTGATTTGGACGTTCAATCATGGCTTTTCTCTCGTTTGGAGATTAAGGTATTGGCGCGGCAGCAGATCCGGCCCGGCGGGTAAGATCAAAACACCGTGCTCTGACTATCGTTCCCCTCTTTCGACTGAAGACTGGCGTTAACATCATGAGCCTCGATTTTGAGGCCGTCCCCAGTCCACTTTCGCTCGTCAGTAAAGTTTATACGCTGTGCCATCGGGGCATGGAACATCAGCTGAACGGAACAAGAGATGCCGGGTGGAGTTTAAGCGTCTACCGATGCTCCTTCTAACCCAAAGGAAAAGCCATTACCCAGCCTCGGTCCGCGCCATTGGCGATCCATCCGCCACAAATTCGACGATGAGCAGGCCACCGACCTCGCGTTAACAGCGATCGCGACCTCCGTCGTTAATCAGTAGATGCCTGAACGGGCATGTATGACAGAAGAGGAGAAGCACATGGTAAGCACTGCACTTAAAGCCCTGCTAAGTGTCCTTGCGGTGGCAGGATACCAGAACAGGGAGAAGATCGGGGAGCTTCTGAAAGGTCTGACCCAGAACCGACAAGACCAAGGGCCAACCGGTCAGCAGGAGGCCGGAGGAGGTTTGGGTGACCTGCTTGGCGGTCTGACTGGAGGCTCTGGTGGCCTCGGAGGCTTGCTCGGCGGTTCATCGACCGGCGGCGTGTTGAGGGGTGGTCTCGACGATCTCCTCAAACAGTTCGAGCACAACGGACACGGGGAGACCGCAAAATCCTGGGTGCAGACCGGTCCAAACAGCGAGATTGATGATAGGCAGTTATCGGAAGCGCTCGGGCCGGAAGTCCTGGAGGATCTTTCCGCGCGGACGGGTCTTTCTCCTGAGGAGATTTTGAGCCGCCTCAGCCGAGATCTGCCAAAGGCGGTTGACGATCTGACCCCCAACGGCGTCCTGCCTCAAGAGGACGACCCTTTCGAAGGGCAGATCACTCCTCCACCCAAGACCCAAATCATATAGTAGAAGAGGCCGCCGCAAGGCGGCCGCTTCACCGCGCCGGATTTGGAAGGCAAGCCTTTAGCGTTTCTCAGGCGGGCGTTGCACAGGAATCAGACGCGCTACCCTAGCGATACCTCCACAATCACGTTGCATACTTGGCTCGACCCGGAACATCGCACCCGTTCCGGACGCTGTCGGCGCTCTCATCTGCTTTTCAAGCCATTTGGTCGTGACGAGGATCGTTGCGTGTTTTTATTTGGCGTGAATGTCTGCCAACAAGATCTTGGCGAGTTCGACGAACTGACCCGTTGGATACTTTGATAAATACGCTTCAATCATCTCGGCGTTACGGGTGTCCCGCACCGTTTCCCAGAATGAAACCTCGATTCCTGGCTCGCCCGCCCCAGACCCACCTTGAGCAACGCGCGCGGCTGCGAGTTCGGCGAACTCGCCCGCAGGGTATCGCTTCAGATATAGGAGATATTCGGCCGGATCATCGCTCTCCTGAACCGCCTCCCAAAAAGCCACCTCAACCCGGCGCGCTTCATCTTTGTCTTGGTCTTCCGGCAGGGTCTGATCGACCGAAGAGGATCGCTCCGGGTGTTGGACGGACGTTAGCTCTGCACTGGGGCTTGGTTCGGACTGCGGGTCAAACAGAACACGGAACACCCGGAGCGGGCGCGAAATGTTCTTGACCTGATGCTCACCCAAATCCTCAAAGGTGGTGTCGACGCGATCGCGCAGATGATCTCGTACTCCTCGCGTTACACAGATGCCGCCGGCATCGGCCAGGCCTTCAAGCCGAGCGGCGATGTTGACCCCATCCCCGAAGATATCGCCGTCTTTCACCAGAACATCGCCGACGTTGATCCCGATGCGGAAGTACATCTTGTGTTTGTCGGCAAGCGGCCGGTTGGCACGCCACATGGCCTGCTGGATGGCGATCGCACAGTTGAAGGCATGCACAATCGATGGGAATTCCGCCAACACGCTGTCCCCCGCGGTCCCGAAGATCTCTCCATGAGCACTTTCAATAAGGCCGTCGATGATAGTACGATGCGATGTCAAGGTCGCCAGGGTCTGCTCTTCGTCGGCATTCATCAACCGCGAGTAACCTTCGATATCGGCAGCCAGGATCGCTGCAAGCTTTCTTTCAAGTGGTGGCGCCTCCATGTGAACGATCCGATCCAACGCGTTCGTTTCGATGTGCAGTCGATCATCAACCGATGAGCACGCGGCTTTGTTCCTTCCGTAAATGTTTGATCTCATCCGCGGGCGTATCACCCAAAGGCCGAATTTTGCTCGAGCGAAATCTGCCTCGAGGTGGAGTGCCGCGAGGGTTCGAACACGGTACGTTCCACTCCGCTTCCCCTCGCACCAAGGCATCGGCCAGAGGGTGAAAGGCTTCAAAGTTGACGTCCTACAAGCCTCAGCGCAGGACTCCTGCTTCACGGGCAGCTTCTTCAAAGGCCAATCGGGCCATGTAACCAGGCAAGTGACCATTCATGGCTTCGAGACAGGTGGTCAATGCAGCCTGATATGCCGGACCGGATCTGGATCCGGACCAAGTGTTTCGCAAAACCGCTACCGCTTCACTGGCTGATCCAACCAACCCCTCGTGATCCGCATTGGGCAGGCTTATCACAACGCTTTCGTTCCAGGGCGCCGGTTGTTTTGCTTTCTCTAGATCGCGTCCGTAGCGTTCCTCGCGTTCCCACCGATCCTCTGCCATGGCGTTCTCCTTCTCGAACACCTTCAAACCGGAAAAACAGGAATGTGTTCCCAGTTCGAGCAGCGAGGTTGGGCACGGATCCGACCCCCTCTTATCGCCGGTCTGCCTTCTTCTCGTTGTCGATGGGTGCCCCCGCAAGGCCCCTTACGAATGAGTTTCTTGCCATGGGCGCCTGTCGGAAATTGTTGATGGGGTCGTGAAGCGACAGGCCCCCGCACTTTCACGCGGCGTCTTCCAACGCGTCAGGACGTTGTCACCCCGACCTCGGTAAGGCATTCCAACATCATGAGGGATCCTTGGCGCACAAAACCGAAACCAACATCGCAGACTGTTCGCAGAAGCTCAAGCACCGGGAAGAGGAACAGGTCGGGATCGGCGTCTAGTGGTTTGATTCCAACACTTGGTGCCCACGTCTGACGGCTGCGATTATGTCGTCAGGGTCTGCTTTCCAGATGAACGGCTTCGGCTGTTCGTTGTGCTCTTTGATAAAGCGGTTGATGGCTGCCTGAAGATCAACGACGGAATGAAAGACACCATTCTTCAGTCTTCGTCGAGTGAGCTTTGCGAAGAAACCCTCGACGGCATTCAACCAGGAACAGGATGTCGGAACGAAGTGGAAGGTCCAGCGCGGGTGCCGCGCCAACCAGGCCCGGACTTTGGGCTGTTTGTGTGTGGCGTAGTTGTCCAGGATGACGTGAACCGCCTTATCCTTGGGCAACTGAGCCTCAATCGTGTTGAGGAAGCGGATGAACTCCTGATGCCGGTGACGCTGCATGTTGCGGCCGATGACGGAGCCGTCGAGAACATTCAGAGCCGCGAAAAGTGTCGTGGTGCCGTGGCGCTTGTAATCATGGGTCATCGTGCCGGCACGACCCTTCTTCATGGGAAGACCCGGCTGCGTCCTATCCAGCGCCTGGATCTGACTTTTCTCATCGACGGAAAGGACAATCGCATGGGCCGGCGGCGAGACGTAGAGACCGACCACATCGTGAAGCTTCTCGGCGAAAGCCTTGTCGTTCGATAGTTTGAAGCTGCGCCACCGATGGGGTGCAAGACCATGCTCATGCCAGATCTTGACGACTGAGGATGCCGCAATCCCCACAGCCTTTGCCATGGCACGAACCGTCCAGTGTGTGGCTTCCTGGGTGGGCGGCTCCTGCGTCAGAGCAACAACACGCTCGACAAGGTCAACCTCAAGCGGCGCAGTGCCGGGCGGCCGGCTCTTGTCGCGCAAAAGGCCGTCTACGCCTTCGGTCATGAAGCGCTCTTGCCAACGCCAGACGCAGGTCTTTGACTTAGACGTGGCCTCCATGATCGCGACGGTTCCGAGACCGGCGTCGCTCATCAAGATGATCCTCGCCCGCCACACATGCTTTTGCGGCGAGTTGCCTGCCGAAACGATTGCGTTCAGCCGAGCCCGGTCGGCAGCGGAAACCTCAAATATGATACCTGTGCGCATGCAAGATCGTCGCATAGGCGCACAAAAATTGGAATCCTAAATCGGACTCCTTTGTCTCGATCAAACCACTAGACATGGTGTCGGTACCGGTTTCGCTGGAATCGTCGGCCGGCAGACAATGGAGCGAGGCTCCGCCGGTAACATCACTGACTTACTGCTTCGGAGGGAACCTCCACGTTTCGCGCGATCGACCAGAGATTAGCCCGACGATCTGCAGTCTAATCGGGTCGCGGTCTCTCCCATCTGGTCGAGCTTCGTCGTGTAACCCTGCTCCTCGGCCTCGCCAATCCCATAGCTCAGGTGGCCCACCGCGCTGATGTCGCAGCCTGCTTCTATCCCCCGAGTGACGAATGCCGGGATTTCGCCGGCGTCCAGCTGGCGCCGCGTATCTTTAGCACTGCTTTGCTCTCCGCTGAGGCCATAAAGCTACGGGCGCGGGATCGTCGACGGGCAAACTCTTCCCGTGGCGGGATCGGCTGGATCGCCTGTGGAGTCGTCGCACCGTTGTCCCCGGAACCATCGCCGCAGGCAGATTTGAACAAATGCGTAGCCAAGGCGTTTAGCTGCTATCCACAATTCACAGGAGGAAATGACATGGATTGGGACCGTGTTGAAGGTAACTGGAAGCAATTCAAGGGACAGATCAAGGAACAGTGGGGCAAATTGACCGACGACGACTTGGACCAAATTGCTGGCAAACGCGATCAGCTCGAAGGCAAGATTCAGGAACGGTATGGCCTCGAAAAAGATCGGGCACGACAAGACGTGGATGACTGGTTCGGCCGGCAAACCTGGTAATCTTCAGAGCGCCCCGCCCCAGGCGGAGCATCTGTTGTTCCCTAAGCGGCCCGGCGGCTACGGCGCGTCGGGCCGCTAAACTGACCTCCAACTACCGGTCGGGAAAACTTGCCTCAGATAAATTCGCGCGGTGTTCGCCGCGAAAGAGCATCCGTTGGCTTGAAGGCGATGCGACTCTCGCGGGGAAAGAGTACTCGATCGGGCGGCAGTTCGAGCTCCACAACTGAAGCGGATTTCTCCAACCTCACCTCAAGATGCCGAGTGCCTGCCACGCGCCGGCTTCCGGTGATTGACCCCACAAGACCGTGTTCGGAGCCCATGACGAGTTGTATATCGTGGGCCGAAAGTAGAGGGCCGCCTGACCATCGTGCTCAGTTGTCGGTAGCCCCGTAGATCGGCCCTCAAGCCAGATCTCGCGGCCGGACACGCTGACGCTTAGGCAGTTCGACTGGCCAATGAACCCATAAACGAACTGAGACGGGTGATCGTAGATCTCGTCCGGCGTGCCCCGTCTGCTCGATTGAGCCGTTGTTCAGCACGACAATACGGTCGGCTAGCTCAAGCGCCTCCCCCGGGTCGTGCGTGACAAAAATAGTCGTGTATCCAGTTCGATCGTGGATGTACGCGACGAGGGTGCACTGTTCGAGAGTGCCATGTGGCTGGAGCACGCCGACGCGGTGCGGACGCATAGGGAACTTTTCGGATCGATGGCCGTTTGTGATTTGCCGATGATCCCCGACGCCGGATCATCGACCGGGTTCCGACGCGAAGGCGTGCGAAACCTGCCAGGTACACGCTCGCTTGGCCCCGTTATCGACTTTCGGGGCCATTTTTTGTGTTCGCTCCCTGCCGACAGGAACCTGTTCAGCCCCGTGCGTTTTTTCGCTTGTCTTGATGCCAAGTGTCCCCCGAAGTAGCCCCTCGCCTCGTCGCGCCCGACGGGGCCACTTCTTTATGAATTGATCGACAGGGGATTCCCGGACCTGCGATGGCTTTGGCCCACTAGGTGCCCGACGGACGAGCCCCACGCCCACGCGCCAGCGCGCCGCCTGGTCATTTCTTACGGTGTAATGGAACCGATACGAAGTCTCGACGTTTCTGGCTTCGTGAGACCCTGAGCCCCCGATCAGGTGACACCTTCACAATCCGCCCGGAAGTGAAGTACTCTCTCTCGATAAGTGCCTCTGGCCTCGTCCCGACGGGGCCATTTCTTTTATGATCCCTAGTCGCCGCGGCCATTTCCACGACGGGGCCCGCGCAGCTGGTTGGAGGTTGCCGATGAGGATTATCGTCGTGGGTGGACGAAGGCGCCCGATTTAGCGGCGAATGCATTGAGCAGGATCGGCGCGCGCCGTGGGAGTGGACCCCGTTGCAAACACAGCCTGTTGGCTCTGTCGACGGAAGGGGCCTTTTCCTATTTAGTCGCTTCTGCGTGCGTTCATTGAAAAAGACAGCCCCATCGCTGGGGCCGTGAGGTAAAACATCTGACGCTTCTACAGGCAAACCGCGCTCGATAGGCCCCATCTGCGGAGTTGAGGTTGAAGGTGGGGCCTAGAGGCGCTTTCGATCACCAAGCGGCGGTCGAGCAACACGTTAGAGCTTAGGAAAGCGCCAACGGTTCCACCATGGGACTTCAGTCCCATAACCCCGGCGCAATGGTCCTAATCCCGTGGAGAACTGACCCTGATACGCTATTTCTCACCTCAGCCTATGGCGAACTATTCGGCATAGGCCGACAACGACACCAGGGCAGCCTGCCCGTCCCTTCGGTTCGCTCTGGTGTCGTTGCCGACCGGAGGAATGGACTATGTACGAACAATACCGCTACGGCGGGCCACCGAAAAAATTCTCGACAGGGTTTCTTATCGGCGTGATGCTCTTGGCGATGCTCGTCATCGGCGGATACCTCGTCGTGAACAGCGCGCTATCGCACGAACCTCAACAATCCGTCGCCATCGTCCTTCCGACACCTTTGGCATCCCCGCAGTAGTTTTCGACTGAAACAGGAAAACAGCCATGAGACTGATGCACTTAGGGCGAACCCGCCTTGAAATGCTCTGCCACGATATCGCCCTCAGCGACGCCAAGCCAGAGAGCGCTGCCTACTCGATCTCTTCGAGGCTTACGCGATCGTCTCCTCAACGCGAGCTTCTGCGGGAATACCCGGCCCGTAAAGAGCAGATTGCCGAACGCCAACAGATCTACGCCGACAAGGCAGAGTCGTCGCCTACTCACGCTAACCGATGAGCTACTATTTCCATGAGCATGGCCAAGCGCAAGCGTTGTCCCAGTATCCCCGACAAGGGCGGAGACAGTTTTGCGCCTGATAGCGAAGTGGGTCGCAGTAGGGCTTCACGGCCTCAATGGAGGAGCGGCTCGACTGAAAACAATCGACGTCAGATGGACCCCGGTGAAATCCCGGCCTTCGTCGACGACGTCATCGAGGCAGGCTGCGACATCTGCGCCGTGGGGCATGACAGCTACGTGATTAGCGAAATTGAGGAGCAGACTGCAACTAAGGAAAAGCTTGACCGAATAGTAGAGAAGTACGGCAATCGCGACGCCCTGAGGTGGGAGATCGTCGCCTACCTTTGGTCGATTGGCCGGTTCCTAGAGCTTGCGTCCGAAATCACCCGTCACTAGTTTCGCAAACTCCCGCGGGCAGACACAGTGCCGAGGCTACGGGTAGAATAAAGGCCTCTGCCGGGATCGGCAGAGGCCAAAGCACGCTGGTGCAAGCGGCTCGTCTGAACGGATGGAGCACGCTTCAAAAGCTACAGATGGAGGGCGGGGCGACAATTCACCCGAATGGAAGTGCATGCTCCCGCCGACATGAAAAGTTTCGCTTCCTGAGCTACGATTGGGAGAGGGCCATATGGGAACGGTTTAGGCACGCACGCCTCTGGGTCTTGATCGCCTTGGAGGTTGGCTGGTCGCCCTAGCCCTGGGGCCATAATTTCATATGTCCTCAACTGCCCGCCCTCGACCTCCCTCCAGAATCCCCTTCATCACGTGCCCGAATAGCCCGAATTGGGTATTTCCCCGGTGGAACCAGGCAAGCCCTGCCGACGTTTTCTGGACGCGAATACCACGAACGCTTCGCCGCCCTTCATGGGAGGTCCCAAATGTACTTTCACTCGGATGATCTCAACTGCGCTCTCGGTCCTAAAGACGTAGAAATGCTGCATCGAGTATTTGAGAGGACCTGCTTTTTAGCGGGATTTCCCAAACTTTCCAAGCGAGGCAATCAACTGGCAAGATTCCTGATTGACGAGTTCCGTGTCGGCCATACCGACGAGGCTTGCCTCCTGGAGTGCGCTCTCTGGTTCACAAAGCGGGATACGCGACAATCGGAGTTCTTGTCTCGTCGTGGGCTGGGTGAAATATCCCGTGTTCGTGGCCCCTCACATGAGTAATCTGGAGGCTACATGGGTTTAGTTCACCTCGGACGGGCGCGCTTGGCAATGGCTCTGCCCGCTCATCGCGAACGATTGCGTTCAGTCAAAGATCATGGTTTGTACGACCTCTTCGAAAAATATGCGTTGGCGGCAAATACACTCGATGCTCTTCAGCGAGAGACGCCCCGACGGGAGGAGCGAATCCATGATTTTCAGCAGCTTTGCCTGGATTTACAGGCTGAGGTCGTCGTCGTGCTTGACCGGCTTCACGAGGAGAGCTGGTAGTCAGACGCAAATTGCATTCCCAAACATGATACGCCTGCTCAGCGAAGCTCACACCGAATGCCATCGCCGCTTGAGGAACGATGTTACGGTCGGAATCAATTTCTCTCGCGCCACTTGAAAGGCGATAGCCCTCCTTAGCGCCAATCACGATGCTATAACAACACGAAGCAGTCAGGCGGAGAACGCGGAAGCCTCGAGCCACGGGGATCCTCTGTTTCAGTGACCGATCACCTCGCCAGCTCTCAGTTCTGATTCGCGTCCTTCAGAACTGGCAAAGTGCATTTCTATCGACCGCCGTTCTCGTTACTCTCTCGATCTTCCCTAGGGTCCGTGGTTCCTCTTTCTGCCCCCCCGCAATGGGGCATAAGGACACCTTGGAGATGGCTACCAGGGCGTATTCGACAGCGGCGAGCCCGCGCACTTCAACTGGCCCGCGACCGGAGGGCAGGCACCCTATAGCGTGGCCGGGACATCGACGCTGCTCGCTGAGAGGCGCGGGAGCGGGTTCTGATTTCCGAACTCAACCAACGCGTTAGGAACATTCTCGTGGTTGTTATTGCGGCAGTTCTTGAGCTTCGTTGCTTGATCCGCCGGGATGTTGGAGAATCTCGCGGGTGCGACGGTCGTTTCCACGACCGCCCCAACCGGCGCCCACTCGCCGAGCGAACTATTCTTTCGATCGGTCCGGTGCGGCCTGATCGAAACCCACGTCCCAGTCTTTCGGAGGTTCCCTACCTCCTGGCGGACTGCGGTGACCCGACATATCCTCAGACCCGGTGATCACTGTCGGCTTGGCACTCGATACTCCCGTGCTCTTGCGGTTGCCTTGGGGCTCCGCAAACTGGCCCTTCGCGTCGTCCCTGGTCTTGGTCGCGTCAGAAGGGCGATTTCTCGCGGGTTCCCGATTGTTTTCGCCGGCCGCATCCCGATCCTTTTCGGGATCATCCGGCCTCGTTTTCTCGGGCCCTCCCCATCGCGGTGACTGGTCAGCGGTGCCCGGCGCGCCATCGTTCGGTTTGTTACTCGACATGTCTGCCTCCTTTTTGAAAGGCCGAACCGGCGATGCGCGTTGAAGTTCCCATCGGGGTGCATCCGCACAGGCAACGGCGCGCTGCACGTATGCGGGTTCGAAACCCAAGGTCGGGGGTGCGATTTTTTGCTTGGCGGGGAACCATATCGATCCCCCACGCTTCGGTTGGTGCCCGCCGAGTCTACGGCGGGCACCAACCGAGGAGAACGACAATGGCAAATCAACGCAGCCAGGGCGGCAGCAGCGAACAGCATCGCAAGGCTGGCGAACAAAGCCATAAGAACGACGACAAGCAGCGACAATCCGGCGGTCGCGAAACCGGGGCTGGCAAGAGTGCCGGTTCGGGCGGGGCTAAGAGTGGCGCTGGCACCACGGGCGGCGGTCGCGGCACCGACCGCAAGAGCTGAGGTTCCATGGAAAGGCGGCCAAGGACGTGCACGACTCGATGACGTCGACCGAACCCAGAGGTTTCGGGAAGTCGGCAGGTTACAGTGCCTCGAACCCTTCCCGGGATCAGATGACCGAAACGCGGAAGTCCGTCTGGAGACTGAGGACGAAATGCGGACTGTCTGCCCGGTTCCAGGCGAGGTCCCGAGTGCCGATTTGTCCACTCGCTAACCGGACGGGCTGGCTCATCCTGGTTTAGCATGATGACCGTCCGCCATACTCGGCGGGCGGTCCTTTTTGCATGAAAGCGTTGACTATCTTCGGAACCACCGGTCGCCGCACCGTGTTTTGCGTTGGCGTGTACCAACGACAGGAGACATGAACCATGAACATCATCGCACAACAGGTGCTCACAGATCCCGGAGGCGTGATGACCGTCGAATGGGTTGCAGAAGGCGGAGATGTGATTTCCGTACGCCTACAAAGCACTGGCGGAGACCTTGGCGTCGATGCGGCCGTGACCAAGGCCAAAGCTATGATGGTGCAAGTAGCCGCGTTCGAAGAGGGGGATGACCGCGAAATCGTCGGTGGCGATGAAACGGGATCGCCGGCGGTGGAGTCTTTGAGAAGCGCGCGCAGCGCAAAGGATACCGGCACTCTGGAAGAACAGCTCGACGAAGGTCTCGAGAGTTCGTTTCCCGCAAGCGACCCGGTTGCCGCGACCACCAGCTCTATTCCGACCGGACGCTCCGATCCCTCGAAGAACGAAAGCTAGACACGCGGCCCGCGCGCACGTCTTGTTTGCTCGATCGCCAGCGCGTTGCCAGCGGGCGCTCGGCTGCACCCCGGTTCCCGCATGCGGCGTAACTCTTTCCACTTGGCAGTTGGACCTGCCGACAGGAGACCTATCATGAAACAGCTCGTTCTTGCTTCACTCGTGCTCACTCTGGCCGGTTCGGCCCTCGCCCAGTCCGCAATGGAAAAATCCGGCATAAACTCGCTGATCGGCGCTGCACCTAAAACACAGGATTTCGTCCAGGAAGCGGCGACAAGCGATCTGTTCGAAGTTCAGTCCAGCAGGCTTGCTTTGGAAAAGGGCGATGCCGCAACGAAGGTCTTCGCTCAGAAAATGGTCCAAGACCACGAAAAGACGACTGCTGACCTCAGTGGCCTCGTCTCCAGTGGCAAGGTAAAGGCGACCCTGCCGAAGACCATGACGACCGCTCAAAAGGAGATGCTCGCCAAGCTGAACGATCTCAAGGGCGAAGACTTTGGGAAACAGTACCGTTCCGATCAGCAGGAAGCGCATGAAGATGCGGTGGACCTGTTCAAGCGCTACAGCGAAGGCGGAGAAAACGCGGAGTTGAAGGCTTGGGCTGCAAAAATGCTTCCGGCCCTGGAGCACCATCTGGAAATGGCGGAGAACCTTATCAAATAGCGCAATGGCGTTCGAGGGCACGGCCGGGACTATCCGAGATGAAACTCGATGTGACGAGGATCGCAGTGCGAGCCTCCGGGTAGCCGGGCACAAGATTGCGCTTTGAACCATCCAAGTTTGGTGCGCGCCCCTGCAGCCGTGGAACCAAATCCCGTCCGCCCGGTTGCCCCCGGGCTCAGACGGATTTCTCGTGTTATGGCGACCTTAAGCATCAACCGCACCGCGCCAACTACCGATCGCCGATCGGGCGGTTTCGCTTTCGGCGACCATGTCCCTGGCTCGTCGCTCCGCGCGGTCTTAAAGGAGGCCAGGGACTGCCGCTGCTGCGGCCCCAAGCACGCAACCCAAATCGTGTTTGGTGAAGCGCCGCCCGACGCGGACCTCGTGCTCGTCGGGGAACAGCCGGGGATAAGACCTCGCCGGCCACCCTTTCGTCGCTCCGGCCGGTCGGGTCCTCAGCGTCTTGGCCGGTATCCCGCCAAGACTGCTACCTGACCAACGCCGTCAAGGATTTCAAGCATGAACAACGGGGCAAACGAAGGCTACATGCACGACCGAATGCAGGCGAACTCCAACGTTGCTGCTGGTGGTTCGGCGCCGAGCTGCCCTCGTCCGCTCGGATGCGGTCGTCGCACTTGGCGCGACCGCCGCGCAGGCATTGCTCGGGGGGTCGGTCAAGATCATGCGCGATCGCGGGCGCCCGATAGACGTCGCTGCCGCCTTCATGATCCTCGTGACCGTTTACCCCAGCCTATCTGTTGCGGATCCGCGCGGTCGCGGGCTCTTACTCCGAGCAGGGTTGGACCCGCTTTGACGCGGCGCGCAATCCCTGTAGCAGGGGAAATTGAGAAGGAGCGCTTGAGTCTCTGCAACCCCGATCCTTCAACCGGTACCGAGGGGGCTTGCTTTGGCGGTTGTAGGAGGGCCTTAGTTCTCGTCACCCGGATATGCAGAGTTCTTCAGCAGGGTGGCAACATGGGATGCATTGCGGGCAAGCATTGCAATCATCGTTTTTACCGGCTCAGGGGTCTTTCTCAGATCGACGAAGTTGGTAGAGCCCATCGCTTCGCCAACCCAGTAAGCGACCGCATTTGCCGGAATGGTGAAGCCGACGTCGTTGAGTGCCTGAAAAACTTCGGCGGAAACGTGATGGGCGCCGTCTTCGTTGCCGACGACAGCAACGACGGCAATCTTGCCGTAAGAAACCATGCGCCCTTTTTCGTCGGTTTCATCAAGGAATGCGTCCATCCTCTCCAGGGCACGCTTGCACACACTCGATGGCTGCCCGAGCCAGATGGGCGTGCCGATGAGCAGGATGTTAGCATCGAGGATCTTCTTGCGTATATCGGGCCAATCATCCCCCTCGCCTTCATCGGAAGTCACGCCTGGTTTTACGTTGCGATCGGCCAAGCGGATCGTCTCAGTGTCGACGCGATGCTTCTCGAATTCCGCCGCAATAAGACTTAGGAGTTTATCGGTGGACGACGCCTCGGTGGCTGCGGAGGATTTTAAGGTGCAGTTTAAGGCAAGCGCTTTCAGAGGCATCGACGGATCCTTCTCACTCGGGACGGGTAACCGGGTTGTTCAAACGACCAGATGTCGTTGACGCTCCGGACTGCGTTACGCTTCACGGCGAGGCGTCGCCGCTAAGAAATCTTCGGTCTTCACGAGTTCGAGCTGGACTGAATACCGATCGCTGAGCAGATCCATGGCGGCATCGTGCGTTTCGTCGGCGCCGCTATAGACCGCATCGCAAAGCACGGTGACGCCAAACCCGAGATCGATCGCGCCGAGGATGGTCGCCAGGACGCAGATATCCGTCTCGCCGCCAGTAACGACGAGGGTTTCCACGCCTTCTTGTCGAAGGTGCGAAAACAACCGGCCATCAACCCAGGGCGAATAGGTCGTTTTGTCGAAGACGCGGGCTGGCGGCACAAGGTTTTGAAACGAGGGCGGCAGCTCGAGCATTTCTTTAGGCAGGTGCTCGCCGGTCATCATCCACCATTTTTGATAGTAGTCCCTCCAACTTCCCGCCGCGTCGCGTGGATTTAGGGGTGGTATAAATCGGGTGAAGATTGTGTTGCTCGCATGGCGTTCCGATATTTCGACAAGTTGCGGTAGTACGTTTTTCATCCACGGCACGTGCCAGGGCGTCTGCTCCAAAAACATCCGCTGGGCATCGACGCAGATATGCCGCCACTTGCCGACTGCTTTCATGCCCGGTGCCTCCTTCAAGATCAACCGAACCCGCGAACGGCGTGACTGGTTCCCGGATGCCCGGAGTTTTCTGCCACAGGCCAATCACCAAAGGCACACAGAACCTTCTTGCAAGCTGCGCGTTCTCTCCTGACGGAAGAACGGAGCTGCTCGGCCTGTTCGCGGGCAGGCACCGCTTCATCGCGCTCCCCGACTTGGAGAACTGGCCGGACGGCGCATGCTCGGGCCGCTCAATGTTTGCAGACAGCGTCACTCGTCACGAGCTAGTTGCGCGACTGGCTTGTCGCACATGGGTACATGGGCGACGTCGCGCAGCCCTCCGATTCGGTTGGATTCGGAAGGCGTAAATCGCGAAGAGGTGCAGTACCCCGGTTTTATGAAACAACATTCCTCACCTGCATGCGGCCTATTGCCGGCTAAGGTCGGGAAGATATGGACATTTCGGCGAAGCGGTCGTTGCTCCTGCACGTGCATGAGCGGATTTCAGCCAAGTCGCCATGTCACGCTAAAAAGCCCGTTATTCCGGACGCGGCAGCGAAGCCGAATATCTTGCGGGCAAGATGGCGGCGGCCGGAAACGACGTATCTCTACCTAAGTTTATGTGGAGAAGGGCAAAATCGAGTTCCTTTGAGCTGCTAGATGCGTCGCGGCATTAAGCTGCGGCAAGCCACGACCTCATGTCCCATTTCAGTGAGAAGGTCCTCAAGGTTTAGAGAATGAGAACTTCATCCTCGACGATCAGAATCCGCCGCCCCTCCGCTCTGGCCACTTCGCCCTCCCAGGAAGTCTTCACCGGCGGGAATTGGTGCGACCATCGTGCACTCAAGGCCGGTGATCTCGTAGCCAACACGAACCTCTCCTCGCAGTTCCGAAGCCAGTGCCCGTTCAATCAGGAGTGAGCCAAAACCCTTGCGTGTCGGCCGAGCGACCGGAGGTCCGCCGCTCTCCCGCCAGCTTAGGAAGAGCTGCCGTCCGGCGCCCTCGCCTTGGATTTTCCATGCGATCAGGACGCGGCCTTTTTCCGACGTAAGTGCACCATATTTTGCGGCATTCGTACTAAGTTCATGGAGCGCCATGGCAACCGACAATGCCGCACTCGGCGAAAGCCGAATGCTCGGGCCTTCAATCTGGAAGCGGTTTTCTCCCCCGGCATGAGGCCTCACCGTATCGGCCACGATTTCACGCAGATCTGCGCTCTGCCAGCTCTCTCGCGTCAGAAGGTCGTGCGCCTTGGACAGATTGATCAGCCGCGACCCGAAAGCCTCCCGCGCTTCCTCCAGCGTCGATGCGTGCCCCAGTGTCTGCGCCGCGATAGATTGAATGACAGCCATCGTGTTCTTGACGCGATGGTTGAGCTCCCCCATCAGGGTTATGCGATGCTGATCGGCGCGCCGCCGTTCAGTCATGTCTCGTGCGATGGTCGAAGCGCCGATGACAACGCCCACGGCATTCCTGAGCGGTGAGATCGTCAATGAAACCCAGATCTCGCTTCCGTCCTTGCGCTGGCGCAACGTCTCGTAGTGCTGAATGTGCTCGCCCCTTCGGACACGCTCCAGGATATCCCGCTCCTCATCGTGGCGGTCCGGCGGAACCAGGGTCATTATCGATTGGCCGACAATCTCATCGGCCTCGTAGCCGAACAGCCGCTCTGCGCCGATGTTCCAGCTTTTGACGACGCCCTCCAGCGACTTGCTGATGATCGCGTCGTCTGACGAGGCGACGATGGCGGCCAGGCGTTGCGCCACCGCCTCGGCCTGCTTGCGTTCGGAGATGTCCACCAGCATGTTCACCGCCCCGGTGACCTCGCCGGAGGCATCGCGCAAAGGGGTCGGACAGGCCAGGAAGGGTACGCGCACGCCGTCGGGTCGCTCAGCCGCGGCTTCGGCAGCGTGTATCGATCTTTTCTCCCTCAGGGCAATTGCCATTGGGCATTCCTCATGCGGCAGGGCCGTGCCATCCGGTCGATACAAACGCCAGGAGCCGCACCACGCCGTGCCCAGATCCGGACTGCGTCCCCACAGTTCGGCGGCGGCGGGATTGTAGGAGGTGATCCGGCCCTCGGCATCGGTCGTGTAAACTGCGCCCGGCAGCGACTCGACGAGATCCTTCAGGCGCTGTTCACTGGCGCGAATGGCATCGTCAGCCTCTTTTCGTGTGGTAACGTCCTCGATGGCGAGCAGAAGGAGGTCGCCGAGACCGTCGCCCTCGGAGAGTTTGCAGGCGTTGAGCACCATGTTGCGCCAGCCGAGACCAAGAAATTCGTGCTCGACCTCGTAGTCGGTCACCACCTGATCCTTCAGTAGCACCTCTTCGAGCAATGTCCGCAACGCCGGAATATCCCACTGCCCATTGCCCAACGCATAGAGCAGCCTGCCTTCGGCGTCTTTCGGCGAAACCCTGAACAGCTCGTAGAAGGCGGGATTGGCCGAGACCACGCGTTGTTCGGCGTCGACAACAAGCAAGGGCTGGCGAACCGTTCGAACGATCGCTTCGGCATAACGCCTCGCCTCGTCGATCGCCTGGGCTGCCTTGCGCCGCTCGGTGATATCGATGAAGGTGATCACGACCCCGGCGATGCGGTTGTCTCGCGTGCGGTAAGGCAGGATACGACGGAGGTACCAGCGCCCGGTGTCAGCGCGAATTTCGGCCTCGCTGGTCGTGAGTTTGCTGAGCACTGTCTGCGTATCATCGAGCAGGTTCTCGTCGGAGAACTTGCGCGCAAAGTGGGCGATCGGCCGACCGATGTCGGAGGACACGAGATCGAACAGCTCCTTCATCGCCGGCGCAAACCAGGTGATTGCCAGGTTCTCGTCGAGAAACAGCGTTGCCGTCTCCGAGCCAGCCAAAAGGTTGTTTAGGTCATTGGTGGTTCGCTCCAGTTCCATGATTTTGTGCTGAAGCTGGCTGTTGACGGTGTTCAGCTCCTCATTGAAGGACTGAAGCTCCTCCTTGGAGGTTTCAAGCTCCTCGTTGCTCGACTGAAGCTCCTCGTTCATCGAGATCGCTTCCTCGTTTGATGCCTTCAATTCCTCGTTGGCGGTCTCGAGGTGCTCGATGGTGCTGCGCAACTCAGAACGCATCGACACGAGTTCTTCCTGAAGGGCGCGCTCGCCGGACGTCGTTTCGACGACATCGCGAAGAGTCGCGTCGTCGGATGCGGCAACAGACTCATTCGGCGCGAAGCTCACCACAGTCAGCTTCCCCCCTTGTAGCGAGACGGGCAGCGGCATCACGGTTATGGCTATCCTTCGGGAGGCCCCGGTCTGAACCACGTGCGCATGTGCCGTGACGGTCTTGCCGCTCTTTGTGGCTTCGCGTAGCGCCCCGCGTAGCTTGAGGCCCAATCCCTCCCGCGTCATGGAAAGCAAATCTCTGGTCGGCTCCCCAGAGGGCTGTTCCAGGTAGTCGCGTGTCGTCCCGTGGAAATAGACGACGCGACCTTTGTGATCGATCAGGACCGATGCGGGGGCGTAGCGCTCCAGCAGGGCCTGGCGCGCGGTTTCAGCTAGGGTCGCCGTGTCAGATGTTATCGAGCGCGGCTCGCCCGCGGCTCCCGCGCTGGCGGGTCCGCGCAGGGGGCGATAGTCGATGAGATCGTGGCGGGTTGGTCCGGCGCGGCGATAAATGCGCCATTTCTTCGAGACGGTGTCGAAGAGATCGTCATGCCGCCCGATCGTCTCGGCATTGCCGAGGAACAGATGCCCATCGGGACGCAGGGCGAAGTGGCATTGGGCGATGACGCGGCTCTGCGCCTCCGGTTCCAGATAAATCAGGAAATTGCGACAGGAAATGAGGTCCAGCCGCGAGAACGGCGGGTCGCGCAGGAGGTTCTGCGCCGCGAAAACAACCGTATCGCGAAGCTCCTTGGTGACCTGGAACGAACCGTCGAGCTTTTCGAAGAAGTGGTGGAGGCGTTCGGGCGAAAACCCTGCCAGCGCGGCTGCCGGATAGATGCCGTCACGCGCCTTGCGCAGATTGTCCTCCAGCGCGTCGGTGGCAAAGGCTTTCAGATCGAACCGCTTTCCGGCGGCCTCCGCCTGCTCGGTTATTAGCATGGCGTTGGTATAGGCCTCTTCTCCCGTGGCACAGGCAGGAACCCAGATGCGGACCTCACTGCCGCTGTCGCGTTCTGCAACGAGTGGCGCGATTGCGAGGCTGGCGAGCGCCCTCCATGCTTCCGGATCTCGGAAGAACCCGGTCACGCTGATCATCAGGTCGGCCGCCAAGGCGGCCGCCTCGCCGGCGTCGGTCCGGAGATCTTTGACATAGTCCAAGGGTGTGTTGATGTTTCTCAGCCCCATGCGACGATGAATGCGCCGCCTCAGGGTGTTGCGATTGTAGCTGCCGAAATCGTGCCCGTTTCGAGCGCGCACGACGTCCAGGATCTGTTCTATCGCCGCTTCGCCCGCCGCGTGACCGGGCTCGACCCCGGCGGGATCGGAAACATAGCCATGCTTGAGATACGCAACCAGGATTGCTGGCATCGCCTCGGCAGCCAGCACATGGTCGGCAAGCCCAGCAGCGATCGCACTTCGCGGCATAGCATCGAATCTGGCAGTCTCGGGCGATTGCACCAGGCTCATCCCGCCTTCCGCCCGGATCTGCTTCAGGCCTTCCGTGCCGTCGCTTCCGGTCCCCGAAAGCACGATTGCAACTGAGCGCTCATGGCGTTCCGCCGCGATCGACGCAAACAGCACGTCGATCGGATGCCGCTTCCCGCGAGGCTCCGCTGGCCTTGATACTCTCAGCCGCTGGGATTCCAGCTCGAGATCCGTATCGGGGGCAATGACGTAGACGCTGTCGGGAGCGAGCGAAAGTGCGCCTTCGACCTGCACGACTGGCATTCCAGTGTGAGAGCCAAGAATGCGAGCCATCTCGCTTTTGCGCTTCGGATCGAGATGCAGCACTACGACGAAGGCACAGCCGCTGTTAACCGGCATGGCGTCAAAAAAGCTGCTCAGTGCCTCGATGCCGCCAGCTGACGCGCCGATGCCGACGACCGGAATGTCGGCGGCAGCAACAGAAGAGGTCGTCTTTCTTGCAAGCCTCCGCACCGCCGTAGGTCCTTTAAGACCGCTCTTTACAAATGATTGTCTTGGCACGGGACACCCTTTCAATGATGCGCCATTGCGCGTGAAGAGCTGAGAACGTGCGCCAAGTGGCGACGCTTCATGAATATATCCCTCTGGGCAACCGCCGAGGCCATCAACTGATGGACGGCAAAAACGTCTTGGCCGCAAGATTTACGTGATCAATGACCTTCCTTGCGGCGTTCCTAATATGTTGCGCGCAACATGCGGGCGCGTAAAGTCGGCTGCACGCGCTCGATCGGCTCGTGTCGCAAAGTCGAAATCGCCGAAACGGATAACGTTTCCGACAGAAGGGCGGCAGCTCGTTGTTGTCGTCCTGCGTCGTTGAAGACGACATATCAACTCACCCTCCGCTGTTTAATCCAGATGGCGCGTTCTCCCGCCTGACGTAGGCTGGTAGCACAGCGGCCAAGAGAGAGCTTTCGTTCGAAATGGATACTCGGAACTCGGACACCAGAAGCCGTGCGAGATGTTCAGCACGAGAACCGTTGCGTATCTGATACCTTGCGCAAACCGCCTCCGCCTCAGCAGGTCGATTTCCGCGACGGTCATCAAGTCGTTCCCATTCTCGCTGAATTCGGGCACCCGTCTCGCCTCCTCCTAGATCTGGAGAGGCCGATTGAGGATGTGAAGCACATCGGAGGCCAACTGTTGATCGAGACCGGTCATCGTCCAGGAGTCGATATGGGCCGGCACTCCCGTAAACACGTGGTAAATCGTCCAGGACCCGTCACCTTCCACACGCCTGCCGTATTGATAGAGTTTGCCCAAGTTATCGGGTGCCCCACCGTCTCGCTGCCAGCGCGCGATGACAATCTCATTTTTTCGATGGGTAGATTCCATTTGCGTCTATCTCCTGTCTTGGCGCATCTGATATTCCGGCGCCACCAAGCGCGATCGGACGCGCCAACTCGTCGGGTTCAATTGGAATCATTCGCTTGCCGGAGCGGTTCTCGACTGTCACGGGCCATTTGATGGCGGTGGCAACATCACGGCAGGCTAGGCAGTTATGCCATTCGATCGGCACCTATATCGTAGTCGCCCGCAACTATTGTCTCATCAACGCCCGCCATCTGAACGGCCGGTCGAAATGGATTGTCCGGTTGATCGTTCAGTCGAACATGACATCTCCTCTCCATACCGGCATTTGCCCGGCACGCGATCTCGTTTGTCATGATGGTTGTGAGCCGATACCGCTGCATGGCGCAGCGCTACGACGCGACGATCTAAGGGGGAAATGGCGAGAGTTTCTGACGCGCGACAGGCCAAGCAGGCTTAAATCAACTTAACGAGCATGCGCGTCAATTGAGGTCAATTCAAGGTCAGCGTAGCCAACCGGGATGTGTG
The DNA here is from genome assembly GCF_000697965.2 of Ensifer adhaerens. NCBI lineage: Bacteria > Pseudomonadati > Pseudomonadota > Alphaproteobacteria > Hyphomicrobiales > Rhizobiaceae > Ensifer > Ensifer adhaerens. The sequence goes on from NZ_CP015882.1 coordinate 1,301,094, forward strand.
GAACATCCGCGAAGGTTCGTGTGCTTGAATCCCTCAAGAAAGGGGAGAACGTCATGAAGGCTGGCGAACTATTGAATTGGCCCGCGCGCTAAACCGGCGCACCGTCGGGTACCATGTGCGCTCCAACACGTGATGCGCGATGCCGCCGAGAGCAAGCACCTTAAAGACGCGTCTATCAAGCATCTCGCAGAGACAAAGGTCCATGTCGAGCGGCTGGAGGAAGTGTTCAGGATCACCGGCAAACAGCCTGAAAAGCCGTGTGACGCGATCATGGGAAGGCGGCTCGATCCTGGAAGTGTATCAAGGCTCGCCCGCGCTCGACGCCGGACTGCTTGCAGCCGCGCAGGCTGTCGAACACTACGAACGGCTCGCCGAGGACCTGGGCGCTGCAGCTGGGCATGAAAGACGCCAAGCTGCTTATGACGACGCTTGACGAAGAGCAGGCGACGGAGATCGCCCTGACCGCGACCGCCACCAAGGTCGTCAATCAGACCGCCGAAAAGCGGCCTGACGCAAACACCAGCCCGGCTTGATCCTTTTATCGAGCCGGGCAAAGGCTCCGGGCTCAAGCTTGGCGTCGGGACCGGGACTCTGGCAAAGCTTCCCGGCTACAGCCGGGGGTCCAGTCTGTCGTCTCCAACTCATGATATCAGACTGCGATCACGAAAGTGCTTCCCATATCTTTGCAGCGGGATCACAGTGATGGCAGGCAAACTCTTAAGCAGGCCTCAAGTTCGGTCTGCGGATATACCTCCAACCAAAGGAGGACAAGATGTCTTCCAACGTAGCCTCCCATGTCCCCGTTCCCCTCGATATGCTCAAACGGGTGCTCGACACCGTCGGGATATTCGATGTCGGGAGTACGTGGCACCGCGCGAAAAGACGAGCCGCAGCTCGATTGCTGATCTCGGCTTTTCAACGCGGCACTTGCTCCGAAGCAGCGCTCGTCACCATTCTGATGAGCCAGATCGAAATGCTCTCGCCACCTTTCCCGTGTGAAGATGTCGACCGCTGGGAAAACGAAGGTGGCGGCGTACAGCCTGATCTCGCAGCGCCGGAGACAGTCCATTGATCGGATGGGGCACCAATTGCCGTTTTCTTCTGCATTGCTCACTTTGGTGCCGGTAGCCGCTATCTCCTCGACAGGCAAAGCATGAGGTCACTGCCAGGCCATTGCTATCGCCGGGCCGCCGGTGAGAAGAGCCCAGCCAGACAGGAACTTCAGCAAGGCCAGATTTACAACGTTTGCTCAGTTCTCTGAGTTGGTTGCCAAATCCACGGGCAAGCCGGAGGCTGCTTGGGCCCGTCCCTCGATCTCGGCTGCCACCCACTCGAGAAACAGATTGTACGCGACCGCCAATAATGTGGGTCCAAGAAAGAGGCCAATCAACCCAAAGGCGAGCACCCCTCCAACGAGTCCAAACAAGCTGAGCAACACCGGCAGATTGGTGTTTTGGTTGAGCAGGTACGGCCGCAGGAAATTGTCGATGCTGCTGACAAGAAGAAAACCCCACAAGCCGACGAAAATCGCCCAGCCCATGGAACCTTGGAGCAGAAGCCAAAGCCCCACCGGCACCCACAGAAACGGTGGACCACCCGGCACGAATGACAGCGCAAAAGTTAGGCAACCCAACAATACGGGCTGGGGCACACCGGCGATCCAGAAGCCCGTACCGGCAAGCAAGCCCTGCGCAAGCGCGGTTCCGATCATCCCATAGACGACCCCCTTTACGGTCGCACCGATGACCGTCAGCAGCCTCTTGGACCGCGGGCCAGCAACGCGCTCGCTGATCTGGCGCATGAAGCCGATCATGCGACGACCATGCAGAAAAAGAAAGAAGGTGATGAATATGCTGAGGGCAAGTTCAATCAGGACGCCGCCGAGGGCCGCTCCGCCTGAAAGCGCGATATCCGTGATTGGGCCTGTTAATTTCTTGAGCTCAGCTATGAACGCTGGAGCATCGTGAGCGAGGTTCTCCCAGTAGGCCGCGACGCCTTCGCCGATGATGGGTAGACCGTTGACCCAGTTGGGTGGCGCCGAAGGCCCTTCCTCCAGGACCTGCGTAATCGCTTCTGCCAGGTTCTCTATGTCGTCCACGAGCGCGGTCACAAGGAACGCAAGCGGTGCTGCCAAAGCAAAGACCACCACCATCGTCATTATCGCCGCGGCAGCGGCACGGTATCCTCCGACGGCACGTTCGCATTGGCGGTAGAGAGGCCACGTCGAAAAACAGATAACCGCAGCCCATAGCAAGGCCGACAGGAAGGGCCAAAGGACCAGCGCGCAGCCGACAAATAGAAGTGTAAGCGCACCGAGAGCGAGTACAGAGCCTATCCAGCTGCGAAGATCTAACATTACCGATCCGCCTCCTCTGGACCGATCGCCGTTTTGCCAGAAAGCGGGGCGACGTCTCGCATGGCAAGTCGCATTGGACGGACACTGCGGAAACGCTGAAACCTGGCAGCGGTCAGAGGTTCAGAACGAGTAGCTCCGACGAGCGTTGCTGAAACACTCTCGGAGCTAGGGATGCGCGTGACCGCAATAAGAGGAACTGACCCATAAGGCTGCGATCCGGTCACGATGGGCCTCAAAGGGATCGCTTCGAGAAATCCGATCAGTCCAGGATAGGGGAGTGCCCGCCCGTGACGAACGGCTCAATACCAGCGACCGCGACCGTACCAGCCGCCGCCCAGCAAGAGAACAACGAGAACGATGATGAGTAGTGTGGTGATATCCATCGGGGCCTCTTGGGAGTACCTGGTTATCGTCGATCAGGATGATTGACGATGCTATTTCCTGCCGTACTCCAACGTAGGATGTAACGCGCCAAATGCGCGTTCGTTCCGGCGCCAGCGGTGGGCGACGGTACACCCGCTCGCCATTGTTCAGAGCTGTTTATTTGGCGCGACGCCAGACGCCGTTGACCATCGCCCATGACGTTTCCCGACTTCTCTTAGCGGCTTGCCGCCATGGGCCCTCTGTCAAGCCGCACAATCATCTTCAGATGACCTTTCGCATCTCCAAAGGACCAGCAATCTCCAATTGCCGGACTACGCCTCCATAAATGTAAGCGTGATCACCCTTGGGGCGGGGTATATCAGTTTCGCCAGGCGGCTATCTCAGGGATCTGATCGGCAAAGCGCGGCGGGGGAATTCTCCCTCGGCCCGATGCTGATGGCGTTGATGCGGGTGAAAAAGAGTGCTGGCTGGAAAGCCGGATAGTGCTATGGCGAACCGGCTGCTAAGCTTTGATGATTGGACGAGAGGAGCAAAGCATGCCGTTCGAGCCTCGATCACCACGCCTGGCGGTCCTTATCGACGCTGACAATACCTCGGCAAAGATCGCCGACGGGTTGTTCGAAGAGGTGGCAAAGATCGGGGAAGCGAGTGTCCGCCGCATTTACGGCGATTTCTCGGGCACGCGTTCCAAGGCCTGGGCGGATGTGCTCGCGAAACACGCGATCATTCCCCAGCAGCAGTTCGCCTACACCACCGGCAAGAACGCTTCAGATATCACGCTCGTGATCGACGCCATGGACCTGCTGCATAGTGGTCGTTTTGATGGCTTCTGCCTCGTTTCGTCCGATAGCGATTTCACGCGTTTGGCCGCCCGTATTCGCGAGCAGGGCATCGACGTTTTTGGCTTTGGCGAACAAAAGACTCCGGAGAGCTTCCGGCAGGCCTGCCGCCGATTCATCTACACTGAGAACCTGCTCGCAGACGCAGGGAAAGACGAACAGGATACCGCATCAGCCGCAAAGTCCTTGCAACCGGTGAGCGCCGCCGTGCCGTTGATAAAAAAAGTTCTTGCCCAAGAAGAAACCGAGGAAGGTTGGGTAAACCTCGGTACTGTTGGCAAGCAACTGCTCAACTTGGCACCAGACTTTGATCCGCGTACCTTCGGGTTTCGAAAGCTCAGCGACCTCATCCGAAAGACAAACAAGTTCGAGGTCCAGCATGCGGAGGGCCGGCCCGTCAGCATTCGCCTGAAGCAAGGTACCAAGGCACAGTAAAGATTGCAGGCATACGCCCTCCAACATACTCGCATCGGACGACATAGTCAGCCGTTGACGTCGCCGGGTTCAGAGCTCCGGTAACGCCTGGGAGTGCAACCGGCGGTATCGGCTCCGCAGCGGGCTCTGAGCATGGAATAGCGATCTCCGAACGTAGTAGGGCTTCGGCCGATGGAATGCTGGGCAGACGCCGGGCCGCAGCGCCTCCTATCAACACACGCTGCGAATGTTTCTTCACGGGCGGAGGCGACTGCCGGCCAGCTTGGGGCTATTGAGAATACGCAGCGCTCGCGCTGCATTTTTAGGGCTGAGCCCTTCCATCTTCCAGGTGCCTATTTCTGCGGTCTTTCCCGTGAAGAGGTGATAAATCGAATAGGTTCCGTCTCCGTCGAAACGGCGACCATACTGACCGAGCTGTTCAGACCTGTTCGGCGCCCCCCCTTCGGATTCCCATTCGCTGATGACGAACGCGTGTTCTTCGTTGCTTTTCATCTGCAGCCATCCTTGCGGCAGCCGATGTGCCACGACGGGCGACACTGCTCTGCTATCGGGCGTCATGCCCTGTTCATCGGTTGCGGATTGTCTTTCGTTGCTCTCTTTGGCCGCGTTCATCATGCGGATGTGATACCGAGGCGAGATGTACCTGAAGCGGATTTGGCGATGTGGATCGTTTCCGCCGCACGGGGTGAAATATTTGCGCGATCTCCATGGCGCACTGACAGACCGGTCGGGATCGATGGTGACACTTTAACGTTGCTAATACGGTTAGGGTGACGGCAAGATTGCGGCTATTCGCCAGGTGCCACTATCTCGCCGAGGTCTAGCATCCAAAATGGTCGGTCGAAATGGACTGTTCGATGTTTCGTCCGGGCAACACGCTGCCCTCCTTTTCTGCGGCATACGTGGGCGAGATTCAGCCGGGATCGGCCGTTTGTCACTGCGCAAACAGCTCCCATCGCTTCAGCGTACTCGCACGAAGCTCATAACCACGGCGCCGCAGGTGAATATGCGAAATCGAGACCGATAAGTTTGGTGAAGCAAAAAGCCAATCTGGCGCCAAAAACAATCAAAACCCTGTATGCCTTGAATACGGCTTTACTCTGTTTGTTGATTGCGAAGCTGTTATCGAAAAATACGTTCAGACCCTATAAATATACGAGCACTGATAAATCGAGATACGGTCGTTTTCGTCCGAAGATCATGCATGATCATTATTTGGAACGTACTTTTTAGTGACGATCGGAATTGGTTGTTTACATTAATTCTTTTAAAGCGCACTGTAGAGGATCTGGATTGCCATTGGCTCCTGGTCGGAGCGCGGGCCCGCAACGATCCCGATAATCACCTGATTATAGGGAATTAAATCCATGACCTTCGGACAAATCCTTGAACATGCAAAACCCTACGCCATTGGTTTGGTGGTCGGGCTTTTCTTCAGCCCAATCATCGGCTTCAATGCGGGATGGCTCACCACTACGACTGCCAGCAATCTGGCGGCAGAAACGGCCAGAGTGGACGCCTTTGCCGGCATCTGTTCAGACACCGCTGGACGAATGGCTACTGCCACCAGCACGGATCTCGCAACGCTTCAGGGCTACGCCAATCGTGCGAAGCGTGACGAACTCGTAGCGAGCATTATGGCCAACATCCAAGTTCCAGCTGACGTCGTCAGCAAGGTCAGCACGAGTTGCAGTCGCGCACTATTCTGAAGCGCGGTAACGCGGCTCTTTGGGCATCCGACGAAACATAGGAGATCGTTATGAAAAACCTCATCCCCGCCCGCTTCTCTACGTACGACTTCACGCGCCTGTTGGTATCGCTTGCGTTTACTCTGGCGATTGCAGTGATTGTCTATTCGGTCCTCTTCGGAAGCATCCTGTAGTCGCCTGATCATGCGTGCATCCGGGCTACGAGGCTGGAAAACGTCCTGGATGGACGTTCGGGGTGCGGCGCCTTTGAAAAAAGCTGGTAAGCAATCCAGACATTAGCTCTTTCAGGCGAGTAAAATGGGCCCGGCATTGGGAAGAGTTGGTCGGGACTTTATCCATGACACAGGCTCAGGCTTTCGCCTTCGCCATTCTGATCGGCCTGATGGTCGCTTTCATTTGGGGACGGCTCCGCTACGACCTCATTGCGGTTCTCGCGTTGCTTGCCGCAGTTTTCACCGGGATAGTGCCCCACAAGGCAGCGTTTTCCGGCTTCGGCGACGACATTGTCATCATTGTAGCCAGCGCGCTGGTCGTCAGCGCCGCGATTGAGCGAAGTGGCGTCATAGAGGCACTCCTCCATCGGGCGGCGCCAAGCATGACCTCTGTCCAGGGTCAGGTTGTCATTCTCGTGACGACTGTCTCGGTTCTCTCCATCTTCATCAAGAACATCGGCGCTTTGGCGATGATGATCCCAGTCGCATTCCAGATGGCGCGCCGTTCGAAAGCCTCCCCGTCGTCTTTTCTCATGCCCATGGCGTTCGCTTCCTTGCTTGGCGGTCTCACGACTCTCGTCGGAACATCGCCAAATATCGTCGTCTCCCGGATGCGCGAGGAACTGACGGGCCGCCCTTTCAACATGTTCGATTTCACCCCCGTCGGCATAGGGCTTGCCGCAGCGGGCGTGATCTTTCTGGCGTTTGGTTACCGGCTGCTTCCAAAGGAGCGCAAGGCGGCCGCGACAATGGAGAAGGCGCTGAACATTAACGACTACATGACAGAGGCCCGCATCACTGCGACTTCGTCCGTCATCGGCAAGTCGATCCGTCACCTGTCGATCTTGTTGGACGAGGAGGTTCTGGTCACTGGCCTCATTCGCAATCGGGTCGAACCGCTGATGCCCCTGCCGGAGGTCATTCTCCATCAAGGCGATATCGTTCTGTTGGAAGGAGACCCTCAGGCGCTCGAACGGGGCATCAGTCGTGCGCGTTTGGAACTTGAGGGGCACGACCGCCCGACGGAAGCAAAGGGAGCAGATGAGGAGATTGCCGGAATTGAAGCAGTGATCGGCCCGAAATCAGTCTTGATCGGGCAAACCGCCAAACGTTTGGCGCTGCATGATCGCTTCAATATCAATCTACTCGCCGTAAGCCGAAGCAGCGAACGATTCACTGATCGATTGCGCGACATCGCGTTAAGACCAGGCGACGTTCTCGTTTTGAAGGGCGATCTCGTGCTTCTCCCGACCAGGTTGATGGAACTCGGTCTTCTTCCGTTGGTCGGGCGCGAAATCCGCTTGGGGAACCCCCGAAAAGGCCTGATGCCGGTGGTGGTCCTGGCTGGTGCCATGATGCTAACGGCATTCGGCCTGCTGCCCGTCACCACGGCCTTCTTTACGGCTGCTGTGCTGACGGTAATGCTCGGTTCACTTTCGCTTCGGGAAGCTTACGAGGCTGTCGATTGGCCCATACTGATAATGCTGGGCGCTCTCATTCCGGTCAGCGAGTCGATCCGTGAGACCGGTGGTGCCGACCTAATCGCCGGCGGCCTCGCTCAACTTGCTGCCACGTTGCCTCCCTATGGGGCCCTTGCAATGATCATGGTGGTCGCAATGGCCGCAACACCGTTCCTGAACAATGCAGCCACCGTTCTCGTCGTCGCGCCGATCGCTGTCACCCTTGCTCAGCGCCTTGGCTACAATCCGGACGCCTTTTTGATGGCAGTCGCGGTGGGGGCGGCTTGTGACTTTCTTACGCCGGTTGGACACCAGTGCAACACCTTGGTGTTGGGACCCGGCGGTTATCGTTTCAGCGATTATTGGAAGTTGGGGCTGCCGCTCTCATTCATTGTGGTCGTGCTGGGCGTGCCTCTGATCCTATGGTTTTGGCCACCGCTTTAGCGAAAGCGTCGTTTCAATTCCACTTTCACGTTCACCGTGGTGGCACCCAAGGTCTGCCGGTGGCACGGGAGGCCAGCACGTAGACGCGGAATTCTAGCCCGCTTTTCAATCAGGTAATTTGCACTTTGAGGTTTAGCCGAATGAACTGCGCTCATACTCCCGCGCGGCGGTGGCGGTTCGAAAATCTCGTAGACGGGCTGCTACTTGCGAGTTGAGGCCAGCAATCGCCGATCCGGACAGTAGAACGCCGAGTGGCGCCGACGGAGCGAGCTACTACCATCTGCCAGGAGACGTCAGCCAGATCAGCGCCAGAGACCCAGGGCTGCGGAGATGACGGACGCGCCGAGAGTGCCGAGTTTGACGGAGTCAGAAGCTCGGCGATGAACAAAGTAGCGATGATGAACATGCCCAGGTTCCCTTCGAAGGAACCCCTACCTTGAAAACCGGCGGGTTGCACTTCAGTTAGGATCTCCCGAACGGGAACGCCACTTTCAATCGCCGAGCAACGCTGGTTGCTGCGCGCTTCTTCAGCCCCTCGACATGTTCGGAATATAGCTGGTCGTGCGCTGTCCCGCATCACGAGAGATGTTCTGCGCAAGCGTCCGGATTACCGTGGCGTTCGGACCGCTCATGTCATCGTTGAGGACTCCACGCAGCCCCCGCGACGGTGGTGCAGCAATGATCGTGCCTGTGTGAGCGGAGAGCGCAGTGTAGTCCGTCAGCAGACCGGAACGGCATCTGCTCAATCCGCTTTCCCGCACTTGTGTAATCAAGTCGCGCACTTCGAGACGACTGCGTGAGATGTCTGTTGTTTCGCCGACAAACGGCTGCCGTGACATGTCCGCCAGCTCGGCATCCACCAGGCCTGACGTCATGCCCTCCGACTTGCTTCGCCAGGGCGGACATGGTCCTGAAGTTCGGATTGGGGTGGGGCAGCGTCGCATTCAGGTCGGGGACGGCCTGCCGCGACTTTTCATGAGCAAACTCGGTTGGAAACTGCCAATCCGAAAAGGCATTACCGAAGGACGGCCTCCTGCTCCCGTTGGCCATCGAACAGACGGCGCCGCCAAACCGTGCCGCTACCGCACGGCTGCTCTCACCATTCAACACCGCGGCCACAACGCAGTCGCGGTTTCTTAATCGAGACCACGTTCCTGCCTGGGCCAAAGCAACGTCGTCATGAACATCGCATAGGCGATGGCCACCAGGATGTAACTTACTCGGGTGGAGAAGGAGTCGGCAGCAGACCCCGGAAGCGGTGACACGCCTGTTCCGAATACGAGGAGGAAAATCGTGAAGGCGCCCGCGTAAAGTTTGGCGGCAGGCGCATGCATGGCAGCACGACCGCCGAATACCAAGCCGGCCAGCAGTACCAATAGAAAAAGGAAACTGAGAGACGGCCGTACCTGAAGCAGTCCGAATGCGACGGACGCGGCCACGCCTCCAGTGACATTGGTTATCATGAGCCCAACGGCCGCGCGCGTGCTGGCTGCGGTGTCGAATTGTAAGAGCAGTGAAACGACGGTTATTGGAATGACAATCGCCGTAGCCAGACCGTCGCGGGTCAGACAGGCGATTACCGCGATCAGGAGTATGGCGGTATTAGCGGAAGCGTAGTGTGCCGCACGCGGATATGTCGTCGCCGTCGCAACCTTCAAGGGGGGGGCGCCACTGTCCGGGATAAGGGCATACGCCAGCCACATCAAAAGCATTCCGGTCAACACACTCTGCACCAGGATCATGAGGATAGTGTCGCCGAGATCCTCATTCAGGATTGTGAGGAGCGGCACCATAACCGCGATGACGAGGATAAGAAAGATTGTAGGACCGCCCCTGCCATTCGCCTGCTGGTGGAAACATCCAAAATAGATCAGTCCGAGCAGCAGCAACAGAACGGGCGGCCGATCGCCAGTCAGAACCGTTACAAACTGCAAAAATGCTCCAACGACAAGAATCAGCACCGTGACTGCCAACGCCTTTTGCAGGGGCATTGGGCGGGAACTGGAGATCAGAAACTGTGCCGCAAACAAGGGCCCAAGGAAAGGGATTAGTGCCCCCGAATAGAGCAACCAGGAAAAGCCGACCGCAACGGCGATCGCTATACGCAAACCCTTGCGCTTTACATTAGCGCGGTCCTCATCGTACGCAAGTTGCATGTCAGCTGACATAGGTCAGAACCGACAGGATACGGATCCAGATGCGGCCAAGCGCATTGGTAACGGGATGGTCTCTGGTGTAGATTACGACATTCGCCTGCGACCCGTACCGTACCCCCTTGGGCCGTCCTTCGTTGAGGACTAGGCGTATGGGAAAACTCTGGGGTGCTCTCACCCATCCAGTCTCTGTAGAGATCTTGGGCAGCCCCGTCGCCGGGTCGACGCTTCCCTGAGCCACGCCCATCCCAATGCCCTCGACTGTGGCGGCGAAAATCTTACCCGGGAGAACATCGAAAAGCACCTCTGCACGGTCGCCGGCGACAACCATCTCGAGGCTGTTTTCCTTAAACGCAGCCGTGATCCAAATCGTGCCGGTATCGATAAAGGTCATCGCACTCTCACCAGCGCTGAGCATACCGCCAACAGAAAGCTGAAGATTGGTGACCACGCCTTCTGCCGGCGCTGAAACCGTCGTGCGCATCAGATCAAGCTGAGCCGTTGCAAGCGCCGCGAGCGCCTCCTTCAGCTGCGGATTATCATTTCCTGCGGGCCCAAGCTCCTCCCGAGCGCGCGCGAGGTCGGCTTCGGCCGCATCCACACCGGCATCCGCCTGATCCAGCGCGGCCTCGGCCTCGTCATACTTGGCCTGCGCGTAGATACCGCGCCTCACCAGTTCCATGGCGCGGGTGGCTTGGTCCTGAACGTGGACCCGGACTGCCTTCGCCTCCACCACTTTAGCCTGGGCCGCATCGACGGCCGCTGTCGAAGCGCCGATCGTCTGACCGACACCTGCAAGGCGCGCTTCCGCCTCCGCAACGGCGAGCCGGTGCTGTTCCGGGTCCAAGCGAAACAGCATCTGGCCGGTCGTCACGGCGCTGTTGTCGGTCACGCCCACTTCAATGACTCGCCCAGTGACCTCCGGCGCAATTGCAACGACATATGCACTGACGGTTGCCTGCGAGGAAGAAGGAGTGCGGCGCTCCATGAAAACCGTCACGACGAACAGAAGGAAGGCTGACAGGAGTACAGTAATCGCGACCCTGCGCTGCGGGTTTTTCTCCTTCAGAGGCGCGTGCACTTTATTTGGAGCGTCATCATGAGAGGCTCCAGTCGCATCCGACACCATGACGTTTCCCCTAAGATCACGCGGTCGTCGCGTTGGGATAGCAATCTAGTCCTAAGCGGTCACCGTCGCAACGGGCGCCGACGCCCTGCCTAACCGAGGGAATTCGTATAACCCTAAAGGGCGAGGCCACATCTGGCTTCTCGGGCGACCTGTCCGATGCGCGTCCAGCGAGCACTTTCGCCTCTGTCTTGCAGTAAGCGCGAATTAGGTAAATAGTTCGCCTGAGACCAAGCTATCTGGTAAATCCAGTTGACTGGGAAGGGGCGCAATGATGGAGCCGAACGTGACAATCCCTGAGCGGCCCCCATCGCTCTTGAGAATGCTCGATTCAGCTCTTCAGATCGGACTGGTTGCCTTACTGATCTTTGCCTGTAGCCGCATCATATTGCCCTTTACTGGCATCCTGCTCTGGTCGGTTATCCTCGCGGTCATGCTCTATCCGCTGCACCAACGTCTGGTCGGGCGGGTCGGCAATCGCTGGTCGGCGACATTAATCGGTTTGGTCAGCGTCGCGCTGATGCTCGTACCATTGGTTATGGTGGTGACATCGCTTGGATCTTCTATACTTGAGTTCGTCTCGGGCCTGCAAGACAGTAGCCTCACGGTGCCGCCGCCGCCGGCATGGCTTGCCGACCTGCCGTTGGTCGGAAAGAAATTGACGGAGACATGGGGGCTCGTCGAGACGAATATGCCGGCGGCGCTCGCCAAATACGGCAAAGTGCTGGGTGGGGTTGCATCTTCGCTGGCGTCGTTCGCGGGCGGTTTGGCCGCCGGTCAACTGTCGTTCGTACTTTCGTTCGCAGTCGCTGCAGTGCTAATGGCCTATGGCGAAGGAGCCACCGAATTTGCCAGTCGCCTGTTGGAACGTATTACCGGCAGCAAGGCACAAGGCCCCCGGCTGGTGGCGATGACCGCCGCGACGATCCGAGGTGTGGCAGTCGGCGTAGTCGGCGTAGCCGTCATCCAGTCCCTGCTGATCGGGATAGGTTTTTTCGCCATAGGTCTTTCATCAGCCGGAGTTTTGACGCTCGCGGTGCTATTGTTTGCCATCGTGCAGGTGCCGGCGTTGCTGATAACACTACCTGTCATAGCCTATGTTCTTGCAACGGAAGCCACCACGCCGGCGATCATCTTTTCGATCTGGACCGTCATTGCCGGGCTCAGCGACAACCTCCTCAAGCCATTGATGCTCGGCCGCGGACTTGAAGTTCCAATGCCGATCATTCTCATGGGGGTGATTGGCGGCATGATCGCTGACGGGCTTCTTGGGCTGTTTGTTGGCCCTGTGCTCTTGGCGGTTGGCTACGTACTGCTCATGGAGTGGCTCCGGTACGACCCCATTGGGAGCAGGCCGCGCACTGAGGATCCGCCGACATGATCACGATTATTGCTCTGGGTTTGCTCGCAATGTCGGCATGTCTTGCATTTCAGGTACTGGCATCGGTGTTCGCAGCCCGTTACTTCGCCCAGGCCTCCCGGCAACCGCTCGGTCCTAAGCCGCTGCGCGGGATTTTCCTTCAATTCTCGATTCTGATGGTGGTGCTAATGATGGGCAACATCGTCCAGATCGCATTTTGGGCATTTCTCTACAGATTGCTCGGTGCATTTGCGGACTTTGAAACGGCGATGTATTTTTCGGGAGTAACCTTCACTTCGCTTGGTTATGGTGACGTTGTGCTGCAGGGCCGAATGCGGCTGCTTGGGCCACTTCAGGCTGCCAACGGTCTGATGATGTTCGGGATCACCACAGCCCTCTTCATCTCCGTTATCCAGCAGGTCACCGCCAAATGGAACGCCGCGGAGTCAGTCCGCACGAACGTCGGTGGTTAAGTCGTCCTCCGAAGATCGAGTAGGGCTGTTGGCCCCATTCCAGAAGGAAGTTTCTGATCCGGTCCATTTCCCGAGCCGGCTTCAGAGCATTTGTTAATGCGGTTTCTGAGGGACGCACCTGGGATGACGGGAGAAGGCAACTTTTCTGGGTGCGGCAAAAGTCATGCAAGCCATCACCGTCGTTATGTTTCGAGGTGTGACTGTGTTGGTGAACGGATGATCACGATTGAGGTCGTCGTAAGGTCCGTATTGACGGTGACAGCCACGCTTATTGCGGCCCTCATCATTGGGCAGCTTGGGCTTGAGCGATCTAAAGCTTCGTCAACGGCCGTCAAGACAATGCCCGCCCCATGCAGAGTGGCAAATTCCCTAATCAGATAGGATGAATTGCACGGTAATGCGGCAGATGTACCATAGAGCCAAACCGTTGCTTTGGACACGCGGCGACATCCGTTTGCTCATACTCTGCTCTGTGTGTTGGCAGAAATACATCTTCGGGCGATCATTGCTACATCGACCATGGCGAATCCTATAATTCGTATGTGCAGCCCGCAGACACCCGTGAGTTCCAAATATCCGAAGGCGATTAGCCGCAATTGCATTCTAATTCAACCTACACTTGAGTGAGAAGGATCGTTGCGATGTCAAGTGCGCCGGCCAACCTGCCTGGGCAGGGAAAGATCCTAAGCATCGTCAGGATATCTATCGCAGAGAGTTCAATCAGTAGACGCTTCGTTCGCGGAATGTTGGCGCTCTTGATTCTCTCTGCGACACCAAGCGCCTCGTCCTGGGCCCAGGACACGAGCGCCTCGAATTTGCAGTACAGCAGGGAAGCCTTGCAGCAGGCATTACAGACGAAAGAACAGTACGATATGCCAGGCCTGCGCTTCGCCATAGCAAAGTCCACCTTGCGGGCTGGCGCAGAACAGCTTCTTGACGACGTTGCTGCCGTGCTGATGAAGTTCCCTGACTGGAGTTTGAGAATTGTCGTTCACACCGATGCGAGCGGCGATGCAGAAACCAACCAGCGCCTTTCGCAAGAACGTGCCGAGATGATCAAGGCAGCGCTGGTCAAACGAGGGATTTCCGCCGACAAGTTGATGGCCTCCGGTGCCGGTCAGACTCTGCCAGTTGCCAGCAACAAGACGGCTGAAGGTCGAACTCTCAACCGAAGGGTCGAACTCATTCGAGTTATTGACTCCCCGGAAGCCAAGAAGCTTCTCAAATCCATGTCGGACTATCTGGCTGCACAGAAGGCCCTGTCGTTCAGCTATGACTCCAACCTTCAGGTCGTCACCAACGCAGACCAGAAGCTTGGGCTATCGAGCTCCGGTACCGTGAACCTTAGCCGGCCAGATCGGGTGCATACGACCCGTTCCGGCGGTTTTGTCGATACCGAGACCCTGTTCGACGGAAAAACACTCACGCTCCTTGGAAAGAACGTCAACAAGTACACGCAGGTAGAAATGCATGGGACAGTTGATCAGCTGATAGACGAATTGAAGGACAAGCACGGCCTGCCATTGCCGGCCGCAGACCTGCTGATGACCAATTCATATGAGGAGCTGATGACGGGCGTCTATGACGCTAAGGACCTGGGAAGCGGCTTCGTCAACGGCAAGGAGTGCGATTCACTCGCCTTCCGCAAGGACGACGTGGACTTCCAGATCTGGGTCGCACAAGGCGAACAACCGTACCCCTGCCGGTTGGTCATCACCTCCAGCAAGGTCAAGGGAGGGCCGGAATACAGCATCCAGATCAGGGACTGGAAATCCGGGGACGGTGTGCCCGCGGATGATTTCGCCTTCGAGAACACGACAAACGCCGAAAAGGCCGACGTTAACGACCTCAAGCAGAAAATGAGCGAAATGCCGGATAACTTCGTGATGGGAGATGGAAAATGACTTTCCTTAAGCGCATCGGAATCATCTGGCTCGCTTTCGCCGCTGTACTCTGCATCGGCGACTTGACGAGCAACACGCCAAGCGTAGCGGACCTCAGCTTTGTCACCCCTGCCATCGCCAGAGTTGGCCGACCGTTAACGCCAGTCAGCGTGGCCGGCGTTGCTCGCCGGACCACGCGACGTTGTGCGGCGAATGTCTACAACTGCTAGCCAATGCCAGTTCCCCTCCCTTGGTGCCACTCCTCGGCAACTGTCGGTTCCGACAGTTGCCGAACTGGGTTTGCGGTGGACGTTGCACGAAGAATGAATGCGTGAGGGACCTCAGCTTCAGCTCTGCACGCTAGAGACAGCTCTGTCGACGGAAGGCTTCGCCTGGTCGCCCATGCGACTACTCGTGCGGACGCGATGAAAGCCTGACCGAGCGTATTAAACAAATGTCGGGGGGCTGCCGTTTCGGACTGACGGGCTGGCCTCTACTCTATCGGGAGGCAGGGGCAGAGATCAGATGAGCTGGAACAGGTTATACAGGCTCAAGAACTACATGCGATCCTCGCTCTGGATCATCCCTTTCCTCGCACTCGTCGCCGAGCAAGTTCTCTTCCGAATGGTGATGGCGTCCGACGAGTGGACACGATGGGTACCCCCGTGGCCCTTAAGCGTCGAGGGCACTGTCGCTGCTATGCAGGCAATCATCAGCCTCGCGCTTTCGTTCATCGTCTTCACGTTCGGATCTTTGCTTGTCGCAATACAAATTGCGAGCGGACAACTTACGCCGCGCATCATCGCAATCACCCTGCTGCGCGACAATGTTATTCGCTTCACCGTCGGGTTGTTCATCTTCACGCTGCTCTTCGCGATCGGCGTAATAAGTCGTGTGAATACGTCGACACCACCCCCCTCAATCGTGTGGATCTCGGGCGCACTGGGCGTGTTGTCGTTGGCTGCCTTCCTCTATTTTATCGACTACTCAGCACGTTTGCTACGTCCAGTCAGCATCATCCATCGCGTCGCGGAGCAAGGCTTCGCCATGATCGAGGAGGTGTATCCTGACGTCCTAAGAGAGACGAGCGAAACACAACGGTCGTATGGTTCACTTGGTGTACCAGACAGAGTGGTGACGCATGCCGGCACATCGGACATTATTCTTGCGGTGGACATAAATTTCCTGACCACCCGCGCAACAAGGGTTGACGGTGTCATCGAACTTGCCGCTCGGATTGGCGACTTTGTCTCTTACGGCCAACCGCTGTTCCTGCTCTACGGCGGAACCGCGACAATCCCGGCCAATGACCTCCGTGGCAGTATTGCGTTTGGGCGCGAGCGTACTATTGAACAGGATCCGACCTTTGCCTTCAGGGTTATCGTCGATATCGCGACCAAGGCACTTTCGAGAGCGATCAACGATCCGACGACGGCTGTGCTAGCTATTGACCAACTGCATCGTTTGCTCCGCAGTGTCGGTAGCCGCGATCTGCGTGACGGCAGTTCCCGCGACCCGCAGGGGCGCGTGCGGGTGATGTACCGAATGCCCGATTGGGAAGACTTTGTACAATTGACGTGTCGAGAAATCAGGATCTATGGCGCCGACAACCTTCAGATCGCTCGACGGCTTCGCGCTATGATCGACAATCTTGAAGACGTCTTGCCCGACAGCCGAAAACCGGTCTTGCGGCTTGAGCGCGAACTACTCGACCGAATGATCGACAAGGTCTACCTGCTTCCCGAAGATGCTGCGCTCGCCCGGATCGCGGACACGCAAGGTCTAGGCGGATCTGCGGATGCATAAAAATCGGCGCAGAGCTCTTTGTGAGTTCCGCCGCCGTTATCTACATGTTGCCCCTCGCTTTTCGACCGAGGCAGAAAGAAACGGCCGCATTCTTGATAACCGGAGCAAATTGCGTGCCAGACTGCCAGACTGGCTGACGGGAAGTGTGCGTAAGTGAAGGCTGGCCGCGTTGGGTGGCGCCAGGGGGATTCCGTGCCGGACGCAAATCATGATTCCCTTTCGTCCATGGCCAAGACGCGCCTTGCCTCGCCCGAACATGCCGATACGCCTTCGCCGAAGGCGTTGCACGGGGGTTGTCACGTTGTCTGTGGCTCAAAGATTGACGAATAATTTTGCGGGATGAGCGAACCGACCCTCAGCTACAAGAACCAAGCAACGTGACATCGGCATCGGCGATCGCAACTAGCGTATGTGCTCCCAGTCAGGCTCGGTCGTAGGTAAGGACGTCAGCAAAGGTGGTTACGAAATTGCGCGCCCGTTCCTTGACGAGCACCTCGGTCCACTCATTGGTTCCTCGCATGACATCGCCATGCTGTCGGGTAGCGGCGCAACGCAGAAATTTATCCTTGTCTTGCCTTGCGATTGGCATAGCGCCTGTCGCGGTTGGCCTTTCGCACCGCCTCATCTTCGATCACCCGCGCTATACGCGCGTTTTCGGCAATCGCCCGCGCTTCGGTTTCGGCGGCTGCTGCCGCGTCAATGGCTGCCTGCCGCGCTGTCGCCTCGGTCTCGATACGCTTTTGTTCCTCAAGCTTCAGACGCTCGCGTTCAACGCGCCGCTCTTCACGAGCGGTGGAAAGGGCTTCGCGCTCGGCCTGCCTTGCCATCCTCCCTGGTTCTGCTGCAGTCCTTGCCGCTCGGTAGGCGTTCAAGAGAGCAGCTTTGGCGTCTGCCGATGCGGCTCGGCGGTCGGATATGTCGTTTTTTCCGGCGTTCTTCATTCGTATCCCAATAGTAAGTGCGTCAGAGATCAGCGTGCGTTGGCGCGTTTGGCGATGAGGTTGCGTGTCGCCGACAAGCGGTCGGCCAACTCCTTTGCAAGGCGCTCCTCTCGAAGCCGGAGAGTCTTGGCATCCCGGGCCTGAGCAACGGATTCCACCTCTTCCATCGCGTTGTTTTTGGAGAAGAACTGCGTCTGGACTTTCATGAAGGCAATCTCCGCCTGCTGACGGGATTTGCTATGTGCTTCTTTCATTGGAACCTCAACTAGTTCGGCGTCGCGAACAAAAAAGGCCAGGCGAAACGCCCGGCCTTGTTGAAACTGCTTCCGGCAATGCCAGTACATCCGTGGTCAAAGGGAAGCAAATCTCAATTTTAGGCAGACTGCAGATTGGTAGCAGACATCTTGCCCGACTTATTGTCGCGCTCGAGCTCGAAGCCGATCTTTTGCCCTTCGACGAGTTCGCGCATTCCAGCGCGTTCGACGGCGGAGATGTGCACGAACGCGTCTGCGCCACCGTTATCAGGCTGGATGAAGCCGAAGCCCTTGGTGGAGTTGAACCATTTTACTGTGCCTGTGGTCATGATGAACCCTTTCAAAGCATAGAGTGAGGGACCGCTCAGCCTATGCTGAGCAGGTGGAAACCGACTGTTTTTGAAAGGGAAGTTCGCTTAAGGCGCGGTGCCAATCGCGCGGTAGACAAAGCTCGGCAAGCAAAAGATCGATGCCGCATCTATAAGTGACTGGGATTGCCGCGTCAACGATTAGTTTTTGTCGCGACGAATTTTCGCATTAAGGTTGTGAATGCCCAACCGTTGCGTTCGGCAAGACCTCCGCCCTTCTCAACGGGGAGCGGCGGGCCGCCCATCAGCCTGCAATCAAGCTCAAGCTCGCGCAGCGCGCCCGCGAAGCTTTTCTGTCACCATGGGGCGATCGGTTCTTCGTGGGGACCCGCAGGCTCCAGACCTGGCGATAATCATTGATATGGCATCCCGGGAGACCGACTCGACGCCCTCGCCTCCGCGTCTCAGTTGCGGTTACGAGCCTGATCAGGTCGTTGCGGACAAACTCAGAGTTTCTTCACAGACGATCACAGTTTGCTACCACCCCAACGTGCGTTGAAAGCGTGCCGGTGCACCGCGTCAGTGGGTCCTTACCCCCTTGGTCACGCGATCGTCGACCCGAACCTCTGGCGATCCCACCGCCTGCGGTTGCTTTGCCGGAAGTTTTCAATAACTTGCGCTTTCATTAGAAACCC
The DNA here is from genome assembly GCF_000697965.2 of Ensifer adhaerens. Classification (NCBI taxonomy): domain Bacteria; kingdom Pseudomonadati; phylum Pseudomonadota; class Alphaproteobacteria; order Hyphomicrobiales; family Rhizobiaceae; genus Ensifer; species Ensifer adhaerens. The sequence continues at coordinate 1,319,932 of NZ_CP015882.1, forward strand.
GTCGGAGCGTGCACAATCCTTGCACGCAAGCCCACGCCGCAATGAATGAAGTCTATGAACTCGTCATGTGAATCAACTGCAAGCTCGGACACACATACCGAGCCCTTGGGATTGCCACGGTCTCGATTCGACACGACCACCATGCGACAGAAAGACGCCCATCTGATGTGGCGTGAGTCGATCGGCGTACTGTTCGATACGCGGCTTCGGGCGCCGACCGAAGACCCATTTTTTGCCAGTGTCGATGCCGCCCTGATCGGAGGCGTCGGCGTTGCACGCACCCGATCGACAAGCCAAGATTTCGATCGATCCCGTTACAAAATCGCCCGGGACGGCATGGATGGGTATCTCGTACAGTTCTATCTCAGCGGTGAGAGCGGAAGCCGTCGAACCTCCGGCACTGTCGCCCGCCCTGGCGATCTCTATGTGATCGATATGGCGCAGCCGCTCGCGACATCCACCATCGATCATGAGCATCTCAGCCTCGTCATTCCGCGCCAGATGCTGGCCCCCCGCCTGAAGCGCCCGGACGACAATCATGAATTGGTCCTACCAGCGAAAATGCCGCTCGTTTCGCTGTTGAGGGACACGCTCGGCAGCCTTCACAAGCAGCTGGATCATATCTCCGTCGGCGACGCGGAAGCGGTCCTGTCTCCACTGCTTGATCTTGCCGGCGCTGCGATAAACAGCCAGACGAGCGAAGGCAATGCAGCGAGCGTCGGCCATGCGCTGTCGATCGCGGTCAGGCGCTACATAACCGACCACTTGCTCGAACCCGATCTGACCGTAGAGCGTGTCATGGCCACATTCGCGCTGTCGCGCCGAACGGTCTACCGCCTTCTGGAACAGGTTGGGGGATTTTCGGTTTTCCTGGCGCAGCAGCGCCTGCGGCGCGCCTTCATAAACCTTCGATCGCCGGATTATAGACATGTCGCGATTGCGGACCTCGCCTTAGCCCATGGTTTTACCAACGCGGCAAATTTCAGCTGCGCATTTCGCCGCGAATTCGGCCTGTCGCCGCGGGAGCTACGCCATCTTTCGGCGCACCATCCGGCCCTGCTGAAATCCTCACCCGGATTGTCGGCGACCGACTGGTCACAATGGATCGGCCTGATCGGGCGATAGGGACCTCTGCGACAAGCGTTGGATGTGGTGGCGAGACAGCCGATCTGGCAGTAAACGCAGGGTCATTGGCACGTGGTGCGCATTTCCACGTCTGCCCACCTCCGACAATTGAAGACGGCACTTTCTCCGAGCTAACACAAAGCGCGTCTGCCATGGCGCGGTTTTTGTTGAGAGAAATCCGTCATGCCAAGCTATCGATCGGCCACGTCCGCACGCTCCTGCAACCGAGCCGTTCGTGTGGCAAGCGGCATCACCCACGATGCGATGCCGTCTGACGGCAGCCGCGAGCGAAAGTGCATCGGCACGCCGGTGGAGGCTGTGCCGAAGGCTGAAAAGACGCAGCGGTTTTGGCGCAATCAGATTCGGCTGCTGACAGCCCTCATCTTCCTTCTTTCCGGCCTCGTAGCGGTAGCGGAAGAAGCGTTCGCCGGGTCGAAAGGGTGCGAGAATATCGTTGCTGATCTGAATGGGAAGGACGTCGGATTTCTCACGAAGACCTACCCCAATAGCGATTTTCATGCGACGGACCAGCTTCATATCGATCTGATCCGCAATCCATCCTTTTGGGAGAGCGCGTATTTCAATGCGTTTGCCGGAAGTGGAACCTCATATATCGAGGCCAGTTATGATGGCGGCGTTGTAACTGGCAATGAGTCCGCATCGTTTTCCGGGCAAGACCTTGTCCTAGGCGGCATTTATGTCGAAGCAATAAACTATAGCCAGATGACCTCTCCTTGGCGTATGGACGTCGTTTGCGTAACGAAAAGCAACCCGCTGGACGCCGCACTTTCCGGTCTCGCCCTGTCGAGCGGCAACCTCGAGCCGGTCTTCAATACCAACACCATGATCTATTCGGCCACGGTAGCCAACGGCGTCTCCACCCTGGCGGTGACACCGTCCACCGCCGGAACCACAGCGGTGGTCAAGATCAACGGCGTAAGCGCGGTATCGGGCGCATCGACCGCGGTGCCACTCAATGTCGGCGACAACACGCTCACCATCACCGACATGACCGAGGACCGCACGGTCAAGCGGACCTATTGGGTGGTCGTCAAGCGCGCCGCACCTCCCACGATCACCGATGTCTCGCCGTCCATCGGAAGCACCGCCGGCGGACAGTCCGTGACCATAACCGGCACCAACTTCATCGGTGTGAGCGCCGTTGCATTCGGCGGCGTTCCCGCGTCCACGTTCACCGTCGATAGCGCCACCCGGATTACCGCCACTACACCTGCTCGAACGGCCGGACCGGCCGATGTGACCGTGACCACCGTCGGCAACAGCTCCGTGACGCGCGCGAACGGCTATACCTACGTCGGCACGCCTGTTGTCACCGCCGTCAAACCGCTCAACACGCCCGCAAGAACCTATGCTATCGGCGCCAAGCTGCACTTCGACGTAGATTTCGATCAGAAGATCGCCGTCAGCAACGGAGGCCCGCAACTCAAGGCTGTCTTTGGCGCTGTCGAGCGGCGGATCAATTTGATCGGATATGTCTGGAACACCATGACGTTTTCCTACACGGTTGCCGAAAACGATCTCGACGACGACGGAATCGCAATCTCGTCGATGTCGCTCGAGGGCGCCACGGTCAAGGATTACAACCACGTAGCGGACGCAGATATCACCCTGCGCAATATTGCCGACACGTCAGGCATCAGGATCGACGCTGTCCGGCCCACGGTCGCGTCAATCAAACCCGCTTCGACGGGCACGGTATTCGATGTCGTGTTTTCCGAACCGGTCACGGCCGTGGACGTCGGCAAGTTCAACCTGGTGAAAACAGGAACGGCGCAAGGCACGATTGACAGTGTGTCGGGATCGGGATCGGCCTATCAAGTTCATCTGGCGGATGTTTCGGGAGACGGCACCTTGGCTCTCAGCCTGTCCACCGGCACAGGGATCAAGGATAGCGCCGGCAACGAGATGACCAGTGGGTTCACCGGCGGCACGCCCATGATCGTCGCGCCGCCCTCGAGCGACGCAAGCCTCTCGGACATAGGCGTTTCGAGCGGCACGCTTGCCCCAGCCTTCGACGCCGCCACCACCAGCTACACGGTCTCGGTGGGCAATAGCGTTTCCGCCATCACCGTCACGCCGGCCAACGCACATCCCAGCGCCGTCGTCTCGGTCAACGGGACCGTCATCACGGCGCCGGGCAGCCTTCCCGTCAATCTACAAGTCGGCGACAACGCCATAAGCATCGTGGTTACGGCACAGGACGCCGTCACCAAGAAGACATACGACATCGTCGTCAATCGCGCGGGCGCAGTTCCGGATGCTCCTACCGCCGTCAGCGCTGCGTCGGGTGACGGCGAGGCGACGGTGAGCTTCACTGCCCCTGTGAATACCGGAACCACACCGATTAGCAGCTATACCGTGACGGCTGATCCGGGTGGTGCCGCAACAACCGGCGGATCAAGTCCCATCACCGTGAACGGCCTTGCCAACGGCACGGCCTACACATTCAAAGTCACGGCCACTAATAGCATCGGCCCCGGTCCGGCCTCCAATGCGTCCAATTCGGTCACACCGAAGCCTGCGCCGATCGCCGACGCTGTGACTGCGACGGTTGCAGCAAACTCCTCGGCGAACCCGATTACGCTCAGCCTCAGTGGCGGTGCGGCGGACGCAGTGGCCATCGGCACGCAGCCGACGCACGGCACGGTTTCGGTATCGGGACTTGCGATCACCTACACCCCGACGCCTGGGTACTCTGGTTCTGACACCTTCACCTATACCGCTACGAACGCCACCGGCACTTCCGCCGCCGCGACCGTTGCGATAACCGTTTCTGCGCCGACCCTCACCTTCTCGCCGCCGGCTGGCACCCTACCGGGCGGAACGGCCGCGACCGCTTATGGTGGCGCCACCGTCACGGCCGCAGCCGGCACCGCGCCCTACACCTACGCCGCCAACGGCACGCTGCCCGATGGGCTGACACTCGACCAAGCGTCCGGTCTTATCTCGGGAACGCCGACGGCCGCTGGAGACTACACCTTTACGGTCACGGCCACCGACGCCAACAACGCCACGGGGACAGCGGCCTACTCGATCGCGATCGCGGTCCAGACGCCGACCGTCGGCGATGTGAGCGCGACGGTCGCGGCAAACTCCACGGCGAACGCGGTAGCGCTCGATCTCGGCGGCGGGGTTGCCGATACGCTGGCCATCGGGACGTCGCCATCCCACGGCACAGCTTCAGTTTCGGGACTTGCGATCAGCTATACACCGACACCAGGCTATTCCGGCTCCGACAGCTTCACCTACACCGCCACCAACACCACCGGTACGTCGAATGCGGCGACTGTGACCATCACCGTTTCTGCGCCGACCCTCAGCTTCTCGCCCGTGGCCGGCGCCTTGCCCGGCGGTACCGCCAAAACCGCCTACAGCGGCGTCACGGTCGCGGCATCAGCCGGCACCGCCCCCTACATCTACGCCGTCAACGGCACGCTGCCGGACGGGTTGACGCTCGATCCAGCGTCCGGCCTCATATCGGGAACGCCGATGACGGCCGGGGACTACCCGTTCACGATCACGGCCACCGACGCCAACAACGCCACGGGGACGGCAGCCTACTCGATCGCCATTGCGGTCGAGGCGCCGACCACCGGCAATGTGAGCGCAACGGTCGCAGCGAACTCCACGGCCAACCCCGTCACACCAGATCTCGGCGGCGGGATCGCCGATACTCTGACCATCGGCACGCAGGCGACGCACGGCACGGCTTCGGTGTCGGGACTGGCGATCACCTACACCCCGACACCGGGCTATTCCGGCTCCGACAGGTTCACCTACACCGCCACCAATGCCACCGGCACGTCCACGGCGTCGACGGTGACGATCACCATCACCGCCCCCACCCTCAGTTTCTCGCCCTCAGCGGGCACGTTGAGCGAGGGTATCGTCGGGACAGCCTATGACGTCACCCTCGTCGCGTCGGCCGGCACCGCGCCCTATCGCTATGCCGTGACTTCAGGCGCACTGCCTGCAGGCCTTGCGCTCGATGGCATCACCGGTCGCATTTCGGGGATGCCGACGACGGCCGGAAGCTACAATTTCACCGTGACAGCGACCGACGCCAACAACGCAACGGGAACCGCAAGCTACTCGATCGCCATCGTCATCCAGGCTCCGACAGCCAACGATGTGCGGGCGACTGTCGCAGCAAACTCCGCAGCCAACCCGATCAGGCTCGATCTCACCGGCGGCCCAGCGAATTCCGTGGCCGTCGGCGCCCAGCCGGCGCACGGCACGGCCGCCGTGTCGGGACTGGCGATCACCTACACCCCGACACCGGGCTATTCCGGTTCCGACAGCTTCACCTATGTGGCCACCAACGCCGCCGGCACCTCCCCTGCCGCAACGGTGGCGATCACAGTGACAGCACCGACGCTCACCTTCTCGCCGCCGGCTGGTGCGCTGGCGAGTGGAACCGCCGGAAGCGCCTATAGCGGCATCACCGTCACCGCCTCGGCCGGAGGCGCGCCCTATCGATATGCGATCACATCGGGCCAGCTTCCTGCGGGCCTCGCGCTCGACGGCGCGACCGGCGCGATCGGCGGCACTCCAACCCGGGCCGGAAACCACGATTTCACCGTGACGGCGACAGATGCCAACAACGCTGCGGGAACCGCGCGCTATTCGATCGTGGTTGCAGCGGCTCCAGTCGATTTCACCTTCGAGCCACCCGCTGGAGTGCTCGCGGAAGCCATGGCCGGCGAGGACTACAGCCAGCCGATCGCCGCCAAAGGCGGAACCGGCCCAATGCTCTATCGCCTTGCATCCGGCGCTTTGCCTAACGGCATGGTCCTCAACGTTTCAACCGGTCAGCTGACCGGCCCGTTGGCCGCCGACGCCGGAGGCAGTTACTCGTTCACGATCGAGGTTTGTGACACCAACGGCGCAACGGGAACGGCGAGCTATACCGTGAAAGTCCAAGCTCGCACCATCACGGTCGCCGACAAAGTGGTCGATGTCCCGGCCGGATCGGCACCGCCTGATGTCTATCTCAATCGCGGCGCCACCGGCGGCCCGTTCACAGCGGCCGAGACGATCTTTGTCGAGCCGGCCCAAGCCGGAACGGCATCCATCATCCAGGGCGAATTGGCACAGGTCGGTCCGGTCGCCGCCCCGGTTGGCTGGTATCTGAAATTCACGCCCAACAGGGCCTACTCCGGCCAGGTGCGCGTCGGCTTCCGCATGGTCAGTGCGCTCGGTACTTCCAACACCGGGACCGTGACCTACAATCTCGCCTTCGATGCGTCCGGGCATGCCGCGGAGATCGATGCGCTCGTGCGTGACTTCGTGCGGACGCGGCAGAACCTGATCGCCTCGACCATCAAGGTGCCGGGTCTGCTCGACCGGCGGCGGATGGCCGTAGGAACGGACACGGTCACCACGCGCATGACACCTTCCACCGATGGCGTCACACTCGGCTTTTCCACCAGCCTTGCCCAAATGGAGGCCGCGCGCGACAGGGCCGATGGGGTTGACCAGGCTGAAGCCTCGCCCTTCAACATCTGGCTCGACAGCACGTTCCTGATGCACCGCCGCAAGGACGACGACGACAGGTGGGGCAACTTCGGCATGGTCTCGCTTGGCGCAGACTATCTGCTGTCGGAGAAAGCACTGCTCGGCGTGTCCTTCCATTACGACCGGATGACCGACCCGACCGACGAGGATGCGGAGCTGTTCGGCGATGGCTGGCTGGCCGGTCCCTATGCCTCCTTCGAACTCGGCAAGGGCATCTTCTGGGATTCGAGCCTGCTCTATGGCGGCTCGTCCAACACCATCGACACGACTGCCCTTGACGGCACGTTCGACACGCGCCGGTTTCTGCTGGACACGGCGGTCAAGGGGCAATGGCAGCTTGATGATGCAACGGTGTTTACGCCGGCGCTGCGGGCCGTCTATTTCTCTGAAACGGTTGATGACTACGGGGTGAGGAATGGCACCGGCGACGAGATCGACCTCAAGGGCTTTACCGAAGAGCAGCTGAGGGTGAGCCTGGGGGCGGAGATCGCCCGGCCGTTCACCCTCGATAACGACAGGATCCTGACACCCAAACTCGGCGGCACGCTCGGATACTCCGGCCTTGATGGGGCGGGCCTCTTCGGTTCGTTCTCGGCCGCCCTGTCGCTGCAAACCGGGGAGAGCTGGTCGATTGACACCGGTCTGCTATTCAACATCGAAGGCGACGGCGAGACATCTGCGGGCGCAAAGGTTGGCGTCAGGGGACGCTTCTGAATAAGCTATCAGGCATCGCTACTGCATCCAATCTCTTGAAGCGATCGGCGACCATTAGTCCACGTGCTTGGATTGACGTTGCTATCGGCAATTTTGTGGAGGACAATGACGGATCCTGGATCTGAGAGGCGACAGCCATTGGACTTCGAGAAAATCGGCCGAGCACGCCTCATGATACGGCTGCCACGACACCGCAAACAGCTCTCAGAATTGCGATTTCTGGCATTGAGCACTCTGATCGAAGCCTACGGCCTAGCTGTAGTCACTCGCAATGAGTTGAGCGAGCATGCCATGTCTGATGAACCGCTGAAGGCTGAATACACCGACAAATGCCAGGCCATCGAAGACGAGGTGGTGACGTTGCTCACTAATATAAGCCCTCGTTTCGTCAATTGACTCCAGCTGCGGCATTGGCTGCGTTGGGCAAGACCCCGACCGCCACCTACAGCGCTTACTGCAATCACGCGTTAACCGTCACGCGAGGCGATCAGGGCGAACGACAAAACAGCCATCGATGTCATCTATCGCCACGACTCCGAGGAGCGCCATGTCCTGATGGATTTCCGATTTTAGGATGTCGATAGCTTTGCGGATAGCTGGACTGCCGGCGACAACCGCTGCGTAGAGGAAGGGCCGCCCGACAAAAGGATCGTCACGAATGTCATTGCCGAGATCGACACGATCACAGCGGTCGTCGCCTGCGTGGTCGATGGACTCGGAGTTTTCAATCGCGCCCTGGAGCGCCTTAAAAGAAGCCGGCGGCGAGGTGGTCGCGGTGCCCTTTGGCGAGCCGCCAATCTACCGCCAGATCTGCCTTATAGAGCGCCGGGCCAGTCCTCGAGCAGCGGTCATCGACCGGCTTCACCAACACCTAGTCAGTTTCAGCGGGGAATTCCGGCTTACTCGATGACGGATGTCGCTCGATCAAACGCAGCGGCTGATTTATGGGCGAACGCGGGATTGCGTAGCTCCCCCCAGATTTAGCGCCAGGCGTCCTCCGCGCCGCGCGGCCAGAACCAGTTCGCGCGCGGCTTGACCGGTCAAAAGGGTCGCCGCAGGACAGCACAGCGCCGGCCAGCCGAGGGGGATTGGGACTGGGACCACCGCCGGCAAGCCGCTCCGCTGAATTGCGGAATGGCGACGATTTCCCGGCCTGGGTGTCCGCTTCCGATCTCCGCGCATTGCAAATGGTTTGCGCGGATAGTCGCGCGGCGGTTCCGGTCGATCGATTATCCGATCTTCTGTAACGTTTTATACGATTCACCACCTCGCTAGCGACTGTTGAATGTCCACACTCTGGAATCAACCTGCCAAGCTTGAAGTTTAGATCCAACTAATATCTACTAGCTGGAATTGTACTATGCACGGCTCCAAGCTCTTGATCATGGGATGGCTTTGCTGAGGATGCTTCATGTTTTTGATCCGCACCGATCTCGATGAAGCCGTTCAAAAATGGCGCGACATCATATTCACATCCTTACCATCTGACCGACTTGGCGCGTACGTCGCTTTGCGCAAACACGATCTGACGATCGAACTTCACGACGTCGACGAGGAAAGCGATCTTCTCGTCTTTGCCTCCGATGGCGAAGCGTTGGCCGAACGATTTCGTTTGGCTTATCCCTATGTCGTGACATATGCAGGGAATCCCGGCTATCCGCTAGAATATCTAGTTTGGCTTTCATTTCACATGCAAGCAAACTTCGATCGGCTAGGTGTCCTCGAAGTGAGCGCGACTTATGAGGATCAAGGCGGCGAAATCGAAAACATGTCTGCCGTTGCGATGGGCTTCTCGCACCAGACCGACCTTGAAGAATTCATAGATCGGTTTGACGGTCAGGACCTGAGCCAGGATCCACACTTCGGCCACGAGGTGTATGTTGCCGAAGTCAGAGGCCCCTCTCCATCCCCTGGGAGTTCACCGATGATGCCGACTCCGCTGGACGCCGGCTGGCCGATCGTGAAATCTTGAAATAGCCCGGCGGTTGCTGCGTAACTCGAATTGATTAGCCAGGCCCCCTAAAAATCCATCGCTTTTGAGCACCCCACTTGAAACAATATACCTGTAATTGCGCAACCACAAAGCACACGTTAAATGAGATTCGTGCTGATCTTATTGCCGCGCAATTCCTCCATTTATCGAACGCGCACCTTGATTAAGCCTCCGCCCGTCGCGGAGGCTTAATCATCCATAGGGGGCCGACGTCCCTGACGAAGGTTTTGCGTCAGTCCCTATAGGCCGATCCCTCGCCGAGCTTGCTTCTGTCCGCAGTTCGAGCTGGGTCGCTGCTCAATAGAACTGCTGAGGGGACGTTGATCCCTTCTACTTTGCGGTGGATCCCTTTTCATCACGGAGCCGCTTTTGTGATCGCGTCAAAAGGCGCACCCCAAATGCCGCCGGCACCCGACACTCACGACCGATCATCGACGATTGACCTTGCCCCAATGTCCTAGCCAGTTTTGAGTTCGCTCCAGCGGAAGCCGGCGCAACCGGCCGCAGAAGTTTACCTGGTGGTTCGCGTGGCCTTTGCCTTGCCAATGTGGGTACCGGTCCAGATGTCTATGAGAAGTGGTCCGCCTACAAGCCAGCCCCAATGCCCGGCCCAGCAACGAGCGGTGCATTGCGTGGGTTCGCCGAAGATGTTGCCACATTCAAACTGTTAGCGCCTGGTCAGCCGCGAGCGCGCTCGGGCGCAGATATTTTTCACCCAGCCACACGATTCCCAAGTTGACAGATATCAACATATCGTCCAACATAAATATACAACGTCTTCTAATATTGGACAATAGGAAAAAGGAAGAAATTTCGAATGGCAGTCCGCCCCCTTTCATCCGTGCTGAAGACACTTGCTGCATTCGACTGTGTCGCGGCCGCCGCGGAACCGATGCGACTGGCCGAGGTCGCCAAGCAGCTCGGAGAAGCCCGAGGCGCTGCCCACCAGCGCCTCGTCACGCTGGTCGAAGCGGGCTGGATCGAGCAGACGCAGGACGGTCGCTACCGGCTGACACTGCGGGTCGTCAGTCACGCAGCAATGGCGTTGGAGCAGTCCAATCTCGGCGCGCGCTTTGCGGGGGTTCTCGAGGAAATGGTGACGCAGAGCGGTGAAACGGCTTCGCTTGCTGTCCTCGATGGCAAGGATGCGGTCATCGTTCGCCGGGTGGAATCGCGCGGCGTTCTTCGGGCCGACCTCAAGGTTGGTGCGCATCTGAGACTCGATCGCACGGCATTTGGCCGCGTCCTCGCTTCGCATGCACGCCCGGAAATCATCGAGCGCCTTCGGGTGCAGGGCGTGAGCCTGCCCGATGACGAGATGATGACGCTGGTTCGCCAGCAGGGATACGCAATTTCCGAAGTCGAGGGCCCGCGCACTGTCTCGGCTGTGGCCGCCCCGATCCTGGATGCGCAGGGCGAGTGCATTGGAGCACTGGCCCTTTCGGGCCCGTTCCAAGGTTTTGACACTGAAAAATGCGCTGGGATCGTCGTCGCGGCAGCGGCGGCGAGCTCTGGACGCATGCGAGGAGACCAATAAATGACTGCCCTTAGAAGACCTGCTCCGGAATCGGACACCCACCGCATCGCGCGGCTAATGCGTTCAGCCGGAGAAATGATGGCGCCCGAACGCCTGGCCGCGATCCAGCCGTCGCGTGTCAGCGCATCTCGCGCATTGCTCAGCCAGGCAATCCGCGGTCGCTGGCAAATCCGGTGCAAGCGCTTCGAGATCGATGAGAAGGGCAACGGTGTCGCTGAATACCGCATCGATATTGGCGGATGGCGCTTCAGCTTTCCCGTCTATTCCTTTGAGCCCTCACCCCACGGCCGCACCGGCCGCATCATTGGCCGGGCCTGGGACATGATGGGCGCGCTGGTCGAAGGCGATATGAGCCGGGCCGATTTCGAGACGACGCGCGCTGAACTTCCCAAGCTCTATGAGGGACGCGCCACAGCCGGCACGCTCATTTGGTGCCGCTCCAACCGAAGCGGTCGCTTCTTCGAGAGTGCACGCCAGGCGCTTGCGTCAGGAAGGCAGCCGGACGTCGCTGAGCTGGCGCAGACCTGCTACCTCATGCGCAACACAGGTCTCGACGGCAACGGCACGTTTGGAACCAAGACATTCCTTGCCTTTGAAAAAGATCACCCCCTGCGCTGGTCGCTCGCCGCGCAAATGCTGTGCGCCTACATGATGCGCGTCTTTGCCCAGGACCTGCTGCAGCACCTTGTGCGCCTTGGCTCACCGCAGGGTCCCGACATGGCCAAGGACCTTCGCCGTTTCCTCGGCGTCGGCAACGGCTCGGCTCTCGGCCTGATGCTCTTCGTCAACAACCACCCGCGGCTGATCGAACGCTGGCTCTTTATTCGCGAAGAGGCCATTGCGCGAGCCAAGGCGGTTCTTCCTGATGACTCTGGTTCTGAGATTGCCAAGCTGCTTGCCCTCGTCGACAAGGCGATCATTTTCCGCAGCCAGGACCGTGCGGCCTACGAGAACTTCACGCGCTCCGATGTGCTCGCACAAGAGCTGCAGACCATCCGGCGCGCTGTCGCCGACCTTCTGCAACGCTGGCAGGCGGGCAACCGCTTCGAGGCAGAGCCCTTCGCAGAGCTTGCGGCCTCGCTTGAGGGCCGCGTGCACGCGGAGGCGATGGAAACCCTTCATTCGCTGCTGATCGAACTCGTGCCCGATGAAGCCGACGCCCTGGTCGGGGGCCTGGTCATCGATGAGGAATTGACGGGGCGCCCGGAGATGCCGGTCCACCGGCTGCGCGACCTGGTTCGCAATGACTATGCATGGGCGTTCAATCTTAATCTAGAGGTGCCCGCCGGCGAGCGCTACGTCTGGTACAAGTCAGTGACCGCGGAAGAACCGCGTCGCGGCCTTGCAACGGAGGTCGGTCACGATGTCGTCAATCTCGGCCTCGACCTGCCACGTCTCGTGGTGGCGCTGGACCGCGACCTTTCTGCGGTTGACCCCAACCTCAGCACGGCGCGCTTCCTGTTCGCCCATCCGCAGCACCGCGCCATCGTCACCCGCGTCCAGGCGCTTGCCGGCACCAGCCTGCATTCGCCGCACGCCGACATCATGAGCGGCTCGTTTACGCCAGCCCATATCACCCGCCTTCTCAATGTCGGCATTCACGGCATCGACAAGACACGCGACTTCCTCGACCGCAACCTGCGCGGCGTCCTGTTTCATGGCGCGCCTCTTCCCGAAGACATTGCTTCTGGAAACGCCGACGCGCTGTGGTTTTATCCTGCGGAGCCAAGCCTGTGAGCACCTGCCAGTCCAACCTTTCGAACTCGATGACTGTGAGCCTGCGCGAGATGCGCATGGTGTTCGAGCGTCTCCTCCAGGTCACGCGCATCGAAAGCGGCCTCGTCCCGGCCCTTAGGGATTGTGCCGTCTACTCTGCGGCCCTCGGTCTTGGCGGCTTTTCGCGTCTGACCGCAACGCTCGAGACGATCAGCAAGGCCACCCCAAAGGCCCTGTCACTCGACGTATCGGGCGACCCCGTCATCGACTGTGGCGGCCAGCATGCCTGGCTCGCCGCCGATGCAGCGCTCGAGCTCGCGGTCGAAAACATGAAGACAGGCGGCAGCGGCGTTGTCACCGTGCGTAACGCCAAAGACATCGGCGAACTCAAAGTCATCGAGGCACTCGCGCAGCGCTTCAGCCTGAAGGCAACAGTCGCCGTCGACGTCGACCGCGCGGCAATCGCCGTCACACAAGCGCCTGATCCCGATGAAATCGCCCTTCTCGACAAGATCCGCCGCAATGGCGTTGCCGTGGACGCAGCGACTTGGTGGGAACTCTACCATCGCTCGGCGGAAGCCCTCGCGCCCGACAGCTATCTTTCGCGTCGCCATGCCGGCCCGATCATCGTCGAGGCCGACGGCAAGGTCATCGGCCGCCAGGACGAAGACGAGACCGATTTTTCCCTGCTTCTGGCCGACGCGCCCAAGAGCGCTGCTTCCGGCAAACACTGAATGGAATAACCATGATCATCGATGCTCTGCAATGCGGCCACTTTGACCGCTCGTCCTTCCAGGCCCTGAAACGCGGCGGCTACAGCGCCGTCACCCCGACGCTCGGCTTCTGGGAGGGGACAATGGAATCGCTCGATTCCCTTGCCCGCTGGCGCGACATGGAGCGTGAGAACGCCGACATCATCCTGATCGCCCGCACCGCCGCCGATATCGAGCGCGCCGAGCAGGAAGGAAAGCTCGCTGTTGTGCTCGGCTATCAGAACTCCAATCTCTTCGAAGACCGCATCGCCTATGTGGAGTTCTTTGCCGAACTTGGTGTGCGCGTTGTCCAGCTCACCTACAACAACCAGAACGAACTCGGTGGGTCCTGCTACGAGGAAAATGACAGCGGCCTGGCCCGGTTCGGCCGGGACGTCGTGCGCGAAATGAACCGGGTCGGCATACTGGTCGATCTGTCGCATGTCGGCGACAAGACGACGCTGGACGCGATCGAATGGTCGCAAAAGCCCGTGGCCATCACTCATGCCAACGCCGCCTCGCTCTTTGAGCACAAGCGCAACAAGTCCGACCGCGTAATCAAGGCGCTTGCCGCCCGCGGTGGTGTGATCGGTTGCGTAGCCTACCGCAACATCACGCCCGCCAGCGCCTGCGCCACGGTCGACGGCTGGTGCGAGATGGTGGCGCGAACGGTCGATATCGCGGGCGTCGACCACGTCGGCATCGGCACCGACATTTCCCACAACCACACCCAGCGTGACTACGACTGGATGCGAAAGGGCCGCTGGACACGATCCGTTCAGTACGGCGCGGGTTCGGCGGCCACGCCTGGAGCCGTGCCAAAGCCGGAATGGCTGCTGAAACCGGAAAACCTTCAGGACGTGGCGCCGGCGCTTCTTCGGGTCGGTTTCAATCAGGAAGAGGTGAACAAGATCCTCAGAGGCAACTGGCTGCGTCTTTACGGTGAGGTCTTCCGCGCCGACTGACCGATTAGGGAAACGAAACTCCAACGAAAGAAGGGCCGCCGCCAGACTCGCGAGCGGCCACGGGGAACAGCAATCAACGACCGTTCGACTAAGGAGAACAACGAATGGACACGTTCAAGAAAGCATCGGTAATACCGATGTCGCGACGCGCAGTGCTCGGTGCTGGCCTTTTTGGGGCCGCCATGCTTGCCTCACCCCTCGTGCGCCGCGCAAGTGCTGCGGACAATGTACTTTATGTCAACACCTGGGGTGGCGACTGGGAAGTTTCCGTCAAGAAGTTCCTCTTCGATCCGTTCACGGCCGACACCGGCATCGAGATCCGCACGGTCTCGCCGATCTCATTCGCCAAGCTTGCTGCGCAAAAGACGACCGGCGTCTTTGAATTCGACGTCACGACACTGGGCGTGGCCGACGTCGCCCGTGCGAATGCAGCCGGCCTCTTGGAAACGCTCGGAGACCATGTCGATGCGTCCAAACTTTGGCAGGGCGCCATCTATGAGAACGGCCTCTCGACCCACGGCTTTGCCACGCAGCTCGCGTTCAACAAAACCAAGTACCCGGATGGTTTGAAGAACTGGGCCGACTTCTTCAACGTCGAGAAATTCCCGGGCAACCGCAGCCTGCAGCGCCACGCCGCCCGCGTTCTCGCAATCGCGTTGCTCGCCGACGGCGTTTCCCCGGATCAACTGTTCCCTTATGATCTCGACCGCGCTTTCGCATCGCTCGACAAGGTCAAGGACAACGTGCGTGTCTGGTGGACGGCAGGCCCGCAGGCCCGCCAGATCCTGACCGACGGCGAGGTCGACATGGCCGGCCTTTGGGACAGCGATGCCGCCGGCGCGAAGAAGGCTTCGAAAGAGCCGATTGAGATCGTCTGGGACCAGGCGATCGTCGACCAGGCGTGCTGGATCGTCGCCAAGGATAGCCCGCGTGCCGAAAACGGCTTCAAGCTGATCAGCCATATCGGCCAGAATGCCGAAGGCCTCGCGAAGTTCTGCATCGCCGACCAAAATGGCCCGATGAACCCGAAATCGTTCGATTTCATCCCAGCTGAGGTGGCCAAGACCATGCCGACTTATCCCGATCACCTCGCCCGCGCCGTCATGCTTGATGGCGCCAAGCTGACGGCACAGATCGACGAGTTGAGCAGCCGGTTCGAGAGCTGGGTCGGTCTTTGATGCAACCCTCCCGGTTCCGCGAGAAACGGAACCGGGTTGGTCTAAGAAACAGGTGCATTGCCTAGGGACGGCCCGCCGCCGCCATGGGATCGGGGTTTCCCGATCAGGTACTGAGGGAGCATTGACATGAAACAGAGATCGTTTTCGCCCATTGCGGAGGGGCCGATACCGCTGATGGCCCCGGCAGCGGTCTTCCTTGCGGTATTCTTCCTGGTGCCGCTTGCCTATGTGGGCTGGATGAGCATCTCGCAGCCGGTGGTCGGCCTGCAGAACTTCGCACGGCTTTTACATTCGAGCCTGTTTGCGTCCGTGCTCTATCAGACGTTCAGGACCGCCTTCCTGGTCACCGCTCTTGCGCTCCTCTTCGCCTATCCGCTCGCCTATGCTGCGGCCAACGGATCCAAACGCTTCGCCACCTTTCTCCTGACCGTGGTCGCCCTTTCTTTCTGGACGAGCTATCTCGTGCGCACCTATGCCTGGATGGTCATTCTCGGCAATCAGGGGCCGGTCACGGCACTCCTTACCTGGCTCGGCTTCGATCCTGCGCCGAAGCTACTCTTCACCACCTTCAGCGCAACGCTTGCCATGACCCATGCGCTCATTCCTTTCATGACCATGTCGCTGTTCTCGGTCATGAAGCGCATCGATCCTCTCTATGTTCGCGCTTCGGAAAGCCTCGGCGCGAGCCCGCTTCGTGCCTTCCTCGCAGTCTATCTGCCGCTTTCGGCACCGGGCATCGTCAACGGTTGCACGCTCGTCTTCATCTCCTGCCTCGGCTTCTACGTGATGCCCGTGCTGCTCGGCAGCCCGCGCGACCAGATGATCGCAGGTATCATCGGCGACCAGATCGAACAGACACTCGACTTCGGGCTTGGCTCGGCAATCTCGATCGTGTTGCTCGGCCTGACGCTCGCAGTTTACGCGCTCTACAACCGCTTCTTCGGACTTGACCGGCTATGGGCAGGAGGTGGCCGATGAACCCCTTCGTTCGCGCGCTTGCGCTCCTCATCGCCTTTTTTGTCGCTGCACCGATGTTCATCGTCATCCCGATGTCGTTCAGCTCGGCTGCGTCGCTGACCTTCCCGCCGCCCGGCTACACGCTTGCCAACTACATCAACTTCTTCTCGGACCCCAACTGGACTGAGCCGCTCATCAACAGCCTCATCATCGGTCTTGGAACGGTACTGGTGACGCTCTGCCTTGCCATCCCCGCGTCCTTCGCACTTGTGCGGCATATCTTCCTCGGCCGTGAATTGTTCAATCTCCTAATCATGCTGCCAATGATCGTGCCGACTATCGTCATGGCGCTCGGCTACTACATGTACTTCGGTCAACTTCGCCTCGTGCAGAGTTACCTTGGCGTCATCCTCGCCCATAGCTGCATCGCCATGCCGATGGCGACCCTGATCCTGACGGCGGCACTCAAAGGGTTCGACCGGTCCGTCGAGCGGGCTGCCATGAACCTTGGCGCGTCGCCCTTCACGACATTCCGGTTGGTGACCTTCCCAATCCTGCGTCCCGCCTTCACCGTCGCCGGTCTCTTTGCCTTTATCGCTTCCTTCGACGAAGCGGTGATCGCGCTCTTCATCTCCGGCCGCGACAGGGCGACCTTGCCGCGCCAGATGTTCAACGCCGTCCGCCAGGAGGCAGATCCAACCATCTCGGCGGCATCCTCTTTCCTGTTTCTGCTCGTTCTGGCTGGCGTCTGCGTCTGGCTCGCGCCGCAATTTGTGCGCCGCCGGTCCGGGACCACACGTCAGCCGCTCGAAAACGGCGCCACCAACACCGCTGCGGCGGCATCCTGATCAAGGAGCACAGCCATGAACGCCCGTTCTCTCACACTTCGCAACGTCAACAAGAGCTACGACGGCAAGCATATGGCGGCCGACAACGTTTCGCTCGACATCAAGGCTGGCGAGTTCGTCTCCTTCCTTGGCCCCTCCGGCTCCGGCAAGACCACGACGCTGATGATGATTGCCGGCTTCCAGCATCCGACGAGCGGAGAAATCCGCCTCGGCGAACGCGCCATCGACAAGCTGCCGCCGCACAAGCGCAATATCGGCATGGTCTTCCAGAACTACGCCCTCTTCCCGCACATGACGATCGCCGACAACGTCGCCTTTCCCCTGCGCATGCGCGGCGTGGAAAAGGCCGAGAAAGAACGGCGGTCGCGGGAGGCACTGGCGAAGGTCGGCCTCCAGGGCTTCGAGAAGCGCATTCCCTCGGAACTATCCGGCGGACAGCAACAGCGTGTGGCCCTTGCCCGCGCACTCGTCTTTGAGCCCGATATCATTCTGCTCGACGAACCGCTCGGCGCGCTCGACAAGGCGCTTCGCGAGCACATGCAGGTGGAGTTGAAGCGCATCCACCGCGACCTCGGCGTCACCATGGTCTACGTCACCCACGACCAGTCGGAAGCCATGACAATGTCGGACCGGATCGCCGTCTTCAACGAGGGGCGCATCGAACAGGTCGGCACCCCAAACGAGATCTACTTCGCGCCGAAGACCCGCTTCGTCGCCTCCTTCATCGGCGACAGCAACATCCTCGCCGCTTCCTCGCTTGGCGATGGCCGCTACGAGACGCCAGTCGGCGTCGTCGACACCAAAGCCGCAGGCGGTGACCGCAACAGCAAAGCCGAATTGCTGTTGCGCCCCGAGATGATCCGCCTCGCCGATGGAGCGGACCCAAGCTGCCAGGCGATGAAGATCGACAGCACTATCAACTATGGTGACAACCTGCTGGTCATCGGCAAACTCGGCGCGCAAGCGATCCGCATGCGCGTGCCCGGCGTCGATGCACGAAGGCTCGACGGTGCTTCCGAGTGCCACGTCACCTGGCGCAGCGAAGATGTGCACGTCATCGCCTGACAATCGCAAAGCGCAATCAAGCATACCCTGGAGCCTGCCATGAACGACCGTCCCAACTCCCTTCACGCCCTGGATCGGCAAAGTCTCGTGCACCCCTACACCAACCTTGCGGTTCACCAGGAAGTGGGGCCGCATGTAATCACCGGTGGTGAGGGCATTTACGTCGTCGACGATCAGGGAAAACGTTACATCGAGGGTCTTGCTGGCCTCTTCTGCGCGGGGCTCGGCTTCAGCGAGCCGCGTTTGGTGGAAGCGGCGACGCGGCAGCTGAAGACGATGCCATTCTATCATTCCTTCGCCCACAAATCGACGGAACCGGGTATCCGCCTTGCAGAGAAGCTGCTCGAAATGGCGCCGGTACCCATGTCGAAGGTCTTCTTTGCCGGTTCCGGTTCCGAAGCGAACGACACGGCGATCAAGCTGGTCTGGTACTACAACAACGCGGTCGGACGGCCTGAGAAGAAGAAGATCATTTCGCGCCGCAAGGCTTACCATGGCGTAACGGTGGCGACTGCAAGCCTCACGGGTCTTCCGTTCAACCACCGTGATTTCGATCTGCCGATCGCCAACATCCTCCACACCGATTGCCCGCATTACTGGCGGTTTGCAGAACCTGGTGAGAGCGAGGAAGATTTTGCAACCCGGCTTGTCTCCAATCTCGAGGCTATGATCCTCGAAGAGGGTCCGGAAACGGTGGCGGCCTTCTTCGCCGAGCCGGTCATGGTGTCTGGGGGAGTGATTACACCGCCGAAGACTTACTTCGAAAAACTCCAGGCGGTCTTGAAGAAGTACGACATCCTTCTGGTGGCAGATGAAGTCATCTGCGGCTTTGGGCGTACCGGTAACATGTTCGGGTCGGAAACCTACGGGCTGAAACCGGACATGATCAGTTGCGCAAAGCAGCTTTCGGCCGCCTACATGCCGATCTCCGCGCTGATGATCAACGAGACGATCTCTGACGTCCTCCTCGACCAGAGCCGCAAGATCGGAACATTCTCGCATGGCTTTACCTATGGTGGTCATCCGGTCGCCGCGGCCGTGGCTCTGGAGGCCCTGACTATCTACCAGGAGGTCGACATCGTCTCCCACGTCCGCGCCGTCGGCCCGCGCTTTCAGGAGGGCATACGAAAGCTTGGCGAACATCCGCTGATAGGTGAAGCCCGCGGTGTGGGTCTTGTCGCCGGCCTCGAATTCGTCAAGGACAAGGTAACGAAAGAGAACTTCCCACCTGCCTGGCAGGTCGCCAACCATGCTGGCAAGTTCGCAACCGAGCGCGGCGTCCTCACGCGTGGTCTCGGCGACATGGTGAGCCTGTGCCCGGCCATGATCATCTCGGAGAATGAGATCGACGATCTCATGGCCCGCATGCAGCTTGCTCTCGACGACACGCTTTCGTGGGCGCGCAGCCAAGGCTACATCGCGTGATGCCGGAGATCGACATGTCCACCCGTCCGCCACATTCCTATGAACGGCTCGGCATGCTGATCGGCGGCCGCTGGATTTACGAGACCGAGGGGCAGGACGCGGTCATCGACCCGGCAAGCGGAGCGGTCATCGGCTATTTGCCCTGCGCCACCGACGCCGACCTAGCGGCGGCCGTCGCCTCCGCGCAGCGGGCGTTCGGAAGCTGGAAGGATCGCTCACCGCTCGACCGCGGGCAGATCCTGCGGCGCTTCGCCGATCTTGCTCGCACGCACGCCGAGGAGGTCGGCCGCAACATGGTGCTTGACCAGGGCAAACCGCTGGCGGAAGCAATCGGTGAGATCCGATTTGCCGCCGACCATGCCGATTGGCATGCGGAGGAAGCGCGGCGCATCTATGGTCGCCTTATCCCTTCGCGAGATCCACGTGTACAGCAGGCGCTCACGCGCGAACCCGTCGGCGTCTGCATCGCATTTACCCCTTGGAATTTCCCGTTTAGCCAGGCACTGCGCAAGGTCGTGGCAGCCTTGGCAAGCGGCTGCACGATAATCCTCAAAGGGCCGGCGGAATCGCCCTCCTCCACGGTCGCGATCGGCCGGCTTATGCAGGAGGCGGGTCTGCCGGACGGTTGCCTCAATATCGTCTGGGGATCGTCTTCGCATATTTCCGAAACGCTGCTTTCGGCGCCCGAGGTGAAGAAGATCTCGTTTACGGGGTCCGTCGAAGTCGGCAAGCTGCTTGCTTCGCTCGCAGGCCGCCATATGAAGCGCTCCACGATGGAGCTTGGCGGCCACGCTCCGGTTATCGTCTTCGACGATGCCGACGTTGAAGCATCTGCCGACGCGCTTGCCGCGCAAAAGGTCCGCAATGCCGGACAGGTCTGCGTTTCGCCGACCCGCTTCTACGTTCAAACAGGAGCGTATGACCGTTTCCTAGCGCGCTTCGCCGACAAGGTGGCCGCCACGAAGGTTGGCTATGGCTTTGCCGAAGGAGTGCAGATGGGTCCGCTCTGCCACGCCCGCCGGGTCACGGCTATGGAAGGCTTCGTACAGGATGCCCGCGAACGGGGAGCGGAGATCGTGACCGGCGGCAGTCGCATCGGCGACGCCGGCTTTTTCTATGCGCCGACGGTGGTTGCCGGTGGTTCCGACGCGTTGCGGCTGATGAACGAGGAGCCCTTTGGACCCATTGCGGTCGTCGCGCCTTTTTCTGGTTTTGACGACGTGATGCGGCGCGCCAACAGCCTTCCTTTCGGCCTTGCGTCCTACGTGTTCACCGCCTCCAGCAGTCGAGCCCAGCACGCCGCAAAAGCGCTTGCCGCCGGGATGGTCAGCATCAATCACTTCGGCCTGGCGCTACCCGAAACGCCTTTCGGTGGCATCAACGACAGCGGCTATGGTAGCGAAGGTGGGACTGAAACCTTTGACGGCTATCTCAACACGAAATTCGTGACCCGCTTCGACGCGCGGCCCGAATGAGCAGCCTTACTTTCTTGGAGAACAAAATGTTTGAAGCCATCGATACCGGATCAGACCCCTCAGACGCGCCAGTCAGCGAGGTCGTGCGCGCCGGCAATCTCGTCTGGTCGGTCCATATTTCCGAAGACCCGGAGAATGGCGACCTCGTCACAGGTGACATCGAAACCCAGACGCGCCGAACGCTTGGAAATCTCGAAATCGCGATCCGTGCTGCGGGCGGCACGCTGGCCGATGTCGTGCAGGTTCAGGTTTTCCTCACTGAAAGATCGGACGCACCAGGAATGAACAAGGTCTACGCCGAGTTCTTCAAGGAGCCCTATCCGGTGCGTGCGACCGTGGTGGTAAAGGAGCTTTTGGCCGAAGGCCTTCGCATCGAAATCCTTGCCCACGCCGTTCTCGGCAACAGAGCTTAAAGTGGCCGATCATGTTTGAGAAAGTCGAAACCGGTATCGCTTCGTCAAAGGCGCCTTTGAGCGCTACGGTCAAGGCAGGCCGCATCGTGCGATCCGCGCATATTGCAAAGAATCCGACGACGGGCGAACCCATTACCGGTGACATCGAGACACAGGCACGCCAGGTGTTCCTGAACCTCCGACAGGCGCTCGAAGCGGCCGGCGGAACACTTGCCGATGTTGTGCAGATCCAGGCCTATCTCACGGATAAGGCGGATGCAGGCGGCATGAATAGGATTTACCGGGAGTTCTTTACTGCACCTTATCCGGTTCGTGCCACCGTCGTAGTCGATCTTCTCTCCAGCGGAATACGCCTTGAGGTACTCGCAACGGCTGTCCTTTCCTCCTCGGCGTGACGATGGTGTCTCGCCTGTTTGGCGCTGTCTGTCCAAAAGAGATAGAAGACGGCAACCGGCGGCACCGGCCTCTACCGAGAAAAGGGACCTGGTCCCTAACCAAGTCTTTTTAACAATGACAGACATGCCACGAACGTATGTGGAAACGCCGCCTTCCGTTCCTTCTTCATCCGTTGATTGGCTTCCACCACAGAGCGCTCATGCGTGATGTGCCGGTGGCGACCGAGAAGGAGATTGGAGACGAGGCGGCTCGGGTGACCGGTTCGTCCAAGTCATTCGACACGCCAGAATTCATGAAGGGCAAGTTCAGGGTCCGCGCCGGGGCGGCGCAAGGCGGCACCTACGGCAACTCAGTGCGAGAGGCGCTAGACGTGATCTATGCCCTCGACGGAAGCCGGCTCAAACCTTTGACGGTGCGGTTGCGCCGCAGAACAGGTGGGCTGAGGTTTTGAGCAAGGGGTCTTGCGGCGGCCGCTCCGAACCAAACGGTTCCCCACGAACACGAGGGGAGCATTGCGCTCCCCTCCCCGATGTCGTCACATCAGGCCTGACCAGGCCGATTGATGCTCAGGAAGTGTCGAACCACTGGCTTCTCCGGGCCTTTGTGATAGGTCAGAACCTTGCCCTGCAAGTCTGCGTCGGCGTTGGAAACCCGCTGATGCTGGCGAAGGTGTTCCGCCCAGGATTCCACCATGAACCACTCAACCATCTTTTCCGGGTCGGCGGAGTCTTCGGTCACGCCCCAGCCATAGGCACCATCGCGGCGACGTTCCTGGGAGAGCGTGTCGAGCGCATGGAGGAAGGCGCGGCGGTGATGTTTTTCGACCTGGTACTCGATCAGGATCAGGACGGGACCACGGTCATGAGCGACAGGTTCGGCAACAAGCGGTTCCGGCCAATGGTTCGAAGGCACCAAATCCACATCGCCGGCTGGCAGCTTCAGTCGGTGCATGATGAAGCCGGCGGCAAGCAGTCCGGCAGCGCCGATCAGCAGCGTCCCCTGGATACCCGCTGCTTCGCCAACTGCACCCCAGCCAAGGCTGCCGGAGGTCATCGCCCCGTTGAAAACGGTGAGGTAGACCGCGAGACCGCGACCACGCACCCAGTTGGGGAGAACGGCCTGTGCTGCGCCATTGAGGGTTGTCAGCGCGGTGATCCATGCGCCACCGAGGAACAGAAGGGCGATGATGGCAACCCACTTCGGGAGGGAAAGCGAAAGTACGGCCATGACGATCGCGGTGACAACGGCCGCCCCGAGCAACAGTCCATCGGCGCTCAGCCGGTCACGCAGCTTCGGCATGACCAATGCTCCTGCGATCGCACCGGCACCGACAGCGCCGAGCAGAATGCCGTAGAAGCTTGCGTCCCCACCCAGGAGTTGGCGGGCGACCAGCGGCAAAAGTGCCCAGACCGCGCTCGCAAAGGCAAAAAAGATCGCGGCACGCAGCAGGACGACATGCAGTGGACGACTGGCGCGGGTGTAGCGGAGACCGGCACGGAATGCGCCAAAGAAGTCTTCAGACAACGCATCGTTGGCGCTTTTTGCCCGTGGCCACCAGAGAAGCGCGGCGATGACGATGATGTAGCTGGCCACGTCGGCACCATAAGTGACGCCTGCGCCAAACGCGGCAAGCAAAAGTCCGCCTGCCGCGGGGCCGATCGATCGTGCGATATTGATCCCGAGTGAGTTCAGCGCCACGGCGCTTTTGACGTCTTCTCGCTTGACCAGTTCTGGAACGATCGCCTGCCAGGTCGGCCCCATCAGTGCCGCACCGATGCCGCCGAGGAAGGTCAGACCGATCAGTGCGCTGACGGAGAGCATTCCGGTCTGCGCCAGAACCATCAAACTGATACTGACGGAGGCAAGCAAGATCTGAACAGCAATCAGGAACTTGCGCCGATCGAGGATGTCGGTGAGCACACCGGCCGGGATGGCGAGCAGGAAAATAGGCAAGGTTCCCGCCGCCTGCACCATCGCCACTGCGGCAGTTGAAGCGGACAGGTCAGTCATGAGCCACGAGCTGGCAACGTCACGCATGAAGCTGCCGGTATTGCCCAGGACTGTGGCCGTCCAAAGGACCGCGAAAACCGGTTGAGCCAGGGGAGCGAAGCTTCCGCCGACAGATTTTTTGTCGCTCATTTGCGATCTCCTTTTGTCAGATCGATTGAGGCGACAATGACGAATGCGCCGGCGAGGCCGAGATGCTCGAAGAAGGCATTGCCGGCCATCGTGCGATCCATGCCCGGTGCCATTTCCCAGAAGCGAAGGGCAATGAAGGTTGCAAGAAGAGTGAACCCCGCGAGTGACAGCGCGCCAGCCCAACGCAGGATGCCTGATACCACCATGGCCGAAGCCGCAAGCTCAAAGCCGATGACAGCAACCGCGAAGAACGCCGGCGGATGAAGACCGAAATGCGCCATCTCGGCGATCGCGCCATCAAAGTCGAAGGTCTTGGCAAGCGGCCCCTGAATGTAGGCGGCGCAAAGGGCAAGCAGCGCCGCGGTCCGCATTGCGGGAGCCGCGATGACTTCGGCAAAATGCCCACGGATTGAAGAGGTCGGGTGATGGATCATTTTTGCTCCTGCGATCGTCGCTGTCTCTGAAACCGGCTATGTG
Source organism: Ensifer adhaerens (assembly GCF_000697965.2). Classification (NCBI taxonomy): domain Bacteria; kingdom Pseudomonadati; phylum Pseudomonadota; class Alphaproteobacteria; order Hyphomicrobiales; family Rhizobiaceae; genus Ensifer; species Ensifer adhaerens. The sequence continues at coordinate 1,344,645 of NZ_CP015882.1, forward strand.
GTTCGTCTGATAGAGCGATATTGACCGGGAAGTTCCCTACCAACAATTGCATCAATATTTGCTATTTAATTGCATTTTTTGCAACAATAGAAGCGCATTGCATGTGCTCCAGCCAAACACCAAAACGGGCAGCGACCGAGCTGCCCGTTTTGGTGTTCATGCATGATTTGCGTGCCTTCACACCGCCCAGCAGGAGCATCCAAGCGCGCCGAAGAAACCCTTAAGGTCGGCGATCGGCAGTTTCGACGTCCAGGCGCCGGCATGATCGTGGCCATGGACGCCGCAATCGCTGGCGCAGCCGCACGACGTGATCGCGGTGCGCCGGAGCGAGCGCTTTCCGGCGCCCTCGGGCTCACCCCAGGCGGCATAACCGCCGAAGGTGCGGACCGGCGACCAGTCGGGCATTGCCGGCGGCACCTTGTTCTCGTCGTGAGAGGCAAGTTCGCCGGCCGCATAGACGATCTTGCCGCCGACCATCGTGAGCTCTGACGTGAGGAAGGAAATCTCGTCCTCGGCGCAGTTGAAAAAATCCTTGTTCGGCACGATGAGGTCGGCGAACTGCCCTTTCTCAATCCGGCCTTTCTTGCCTTCCTCGTTTGAAAACCACTGCACTTTCTCGGTCCACATCCGAAGCGCCGTCTCGCGATCGAGGCAGTTGGCGCGCGGGTAGAGCTGCATGCCGCCGACAGTCTTGCCGGTCACCATCCACGACAGCGAAACCCAAGGATTGTAAGAGGCGACGCGGGTAGCGTCTGTGCCGGCGGAGACGTTGACGCCCTTTGCCAGCATCTTGGCCACCGGCGGCGTCGCTTCAGCGACACCATGGCCGTAGCGCTCGACGAAGTACTCGCCCTGATAGGCCATGCGGTGCTGCACGGCGATGCCGCCGCCAAGGGCGGCGATCCGGTCGATCGAGCGGTCAGAGATCGTCTCCGCATGGTCGAAGAACCAGTTGATACCCTCAAGCGGGATATCCCGGTTGACCTTCTCGAAGACGTCGAGCGCACGGGTGATCGTCTCGTCATAGGTGGCATGCAGTCGCCAGGGCCAGCGGTTCTCCGCAAGAATACGCACGACCTCTTCGAGTTCGCCCTCCATCTCCGGCGGCATGTCCGGGCGCGGCTCGCGGAAGTCCTCGAAGTCGGCGGCGGAAAACACCAGCATCTCGCCGGCACCGTTGTGGCGGAAATAGTCGTTGCCCTGCTTGTACTTGACCGACGACGTCCATTTCAGGAAGTCGTCCTTCTCCTGCTTCGGCTTCTGGGTGAAGAGGTTGTAGGCAAGGCGGACCGTCATCTGGCCCTCGTCCGAGAGCTTCTGGATGACGGCATAGTCATCCGGGTAGTTCTGGAAGCCGCCGCCGGCGTCGATGACGCTGGTGACGCCGAGCCGGTTGAGCTCGCGCATGAAATGACGGGTCGAGTTGACCTGGTATTCGAAGGGCAGCTTCGGCCCCTTGGCGAGCGTCGAATAGAGGATGCCGGCATTGGGCTTGGCCAAGAGCAGCCCCGTCGGGTTGCCGCTGGCATCGCGAGTGATCTCGCCGCCCGGCGGGTTCGGCGTTTCCCTGGTGTAGCCGACGGCGCGGAGCGCCGCGGCATTGAGCAGCGCCCGGTCATAGAGATGCAGCAGGAACACCGGCGTATCGGGCGCGACCGCGTTGATCTCATCGATCGTCGGCAACCGCTTTTCGGCGAACTGGTGCTCGGTGAAGCCGCCGACGACCCGCACCCATTGCGGCGCCGGCGTGATCGCCACCTGCCGCTTCAGCATGTCCATCGCATCGGCAAGCGAGCGCACGCCGTCCCAGCGCAGCTCCATGTTGAAGTTGAGGCCGCCACGCACGACGTGGGTATGATTGTCGTTCAGGCCCGGCAGGACGCGCTTGCCCTTGAGGTCGATGGTCTTTGTGCCTGAGCCTGCCAGCGCCATGATCGTCCTGTCGTCACCGACAGCGAGGATCAGGCCATCCTTGACGGCAACGGCAGTGGCAGTCGGATTGGCGCGGTCGAGCGTCGTCACGAGGCCGCTGTGAAGGATCAGGTCGGGCGTCATCGAAGTATCTCCGGTCTGTTGGGCGCCGGCGGTGCGGGCCGACGAGAAGAGAGCGGGCAGCGCCAGCGACGAGGCGGCACCGAGGAACGAGCGTCTTGTCGGCATGATCAGACACTCTCGCGATCGTTAACTTTGCGAGCCGCTGTCTGTCCGCCCGGGAGGTGGCCGAACACGTGCGGCTTGACCTGGTTGATCCACGAGATTGCCGCCGTCTCGTTGCTCCACAGGGTCTTGGCAAAGGGGACGATCTGTTCGCCGAGCAGAATCCCAAGAAGGCCGACAAGGGCAATGACCGGGGGCGCTGGCGAACGGACATTGAGGAGGCTGTAGACGATTCCGACCAGAAGTCCGGCGCCGAGTGACATGAGGTAAAGTTTCATGCGGGTGATCCTCACCTGTTGAGGCTGCCGCCCTTACCGGTTCGACCCGGTCAGAGCGGCTGCCTACTGCATCACTTGACCGGGTTCGGGCCGATCCGCTTGCCGTGGGTGACGCGTTCGCCGGCCTTGTGGACCATGGTGTAGGCATAGTCGATGCCCATGCCATAGGCACCGGAGTGCTCCTTCACCAGCGAAGTGACGGCGTCGTAGGTTTCCTTGCGAGCCCAATCGCGCTGCCATTCGAGCAGTACCTGCTGCCAGGTGACCGGAATGACGCCAACCTGGACCATGCGGTCCATCGCATATTTGTGGGCGTCGGCCGAGGTGCCGCCCGACGCGTCGGCGACCATGTAGATTTCGTAGTCCGGCACATCATGGAGGGCTGAAAGCGCGAAGGTGGTGTTGCAGACTTCGGTCCAGAGCCCCGAGACGATGATCTTCTTGCGACCGTTGGCGGCGTTCTTCGCCAGGGCATCACGGACGTTCTGGTCATCCCAGGAGTTCATCGAAGTGCGCTCAAGGATGTCGTTTTCCGGGAACACGGCGAGCAGTTCAGGATAGGTGTGGCCGGAGAAGGACTCGGTTTCGACAGTGGTGATCGTCGTCGGGATGTTGAAGATCTTGGCAGCCTTTCCGAGGCCGACGACGTTGTTCTTCAGAGCCTGGCGATCGATCGACTGCACGCCGAAAGCCATCTGCGGCTGCTGGTCGATAAAGATAAGCTGGCTGTTTTGCGGGGTCAGAACTTCGAGCTTGGACATCTGGAATACTCCGTTTGGTGTCGCCGGCGTGCGACGGTTGAAATGAGAAGGGTTTCGGAGACGAGCCGGCTGGCGCGAGTAGCCGGCTCAAGGTTGTCGGTTGGTTAAGTCGTGCGTATCAGATTCGACGGTTCTAAGCGGCAAGCGGAACCAGACCGGCCTCGATCTTGTTGCGGAAAGGCTCGTAACGGTTCGGAAGCTTCAACGCCTCGCCGAGATGGGCGGTGTCCTCGTCACGGTCGAAGCCGGGCTCGTTGGTTGCAATCTCGAACAAGATACCACCGGGTGTCCGGAAATAGATCGCCCAGAAATAGTCCCGGTCGATGACGGGGGTTACCTGGTAGCCGGTATCCATCAGGGCCTTGCGCACTTCGAGTTGCTTTTCCCGATTTTCGACCGCAAAAGCGATATGGTGGACCGAACCCGCCCCCTGACGGGCGAATGGCGTCTTCGGCAAGGCCGCCAGTTCAATGGTGTCTGCACCGTTGCCACCAGGAAGGATCAATCGCGTGACGTCTCCTTCCACTCCGGCAATCTCATAGCCCATAAAGCGCAGCAATTCCTCGGTCGCAGCAGTGTCGTGCAGATTGAAACGGGCGCCGGTAAAGCCGCGAATGGCGTTGTCCTCCGAGATACCCTCACCAAGCCATGGCGCCCGCCCGTCTATAGCCGTTTCGACCAAAGCGAGGCCATCGCCATCAGGGCCTGTGAAGCGCAAGCGCTCTGCGCCGAAGACCGTTTCAGCCTGCATGCCACCGACACCTTGAGCAACCAGGCGCTCCTTCCAGAAACTAAGCGTTCCTTTCGGGATAGAGAACTGGGTTTCGCCGACTTCGCCGACACCGGGCCGTCCGGTCATTATATGGGGAAAGGGAAAGTAGGTCATGACCGTTCCGGGCGTGCCCAACTCATCACCGTAATAGAGGTGGTAGACACTGGGCTCGTCGAAGTTGACCGTCTTCTTCACCCGGCGCAGGCCGAGCGTGTTGGTGAAAAACCTGTTGTTCTTTTGCGCGTCCGACGCCATCGAAGTGACGTGATGCAGTCCCTTGATATCCTTGATCATGGCCAGTGCCCTTTCCGTTGACGTTGTCCGTCGATAGACAAGGTTATAGCCGGGTTGATTGGCGCAAAGAATTGCAATATTTATCTCGAATGAATTGCAAAAATTGAAACAATGCGATGAACGACTACAAAGCCCTGAAGACCTTCCTTATGGCGGCTGAGAAGCGCAACTTCGCGCAGGTTGCACGCGAGCTTGATATGACGCCGGCCGCAGTTACGCGGGCGATCGCCGCGCTCGAAGACGATCTCGGCGTGCAGCTGTTTGTGCGGACAACGCGCCAGGTTTCGCTGACGACGGACGGCGCCGTCTTTGCCGCGCAAATCCAGCCGTCCCTAGAGGCGCTGGAAAGCGCCAGACGCGACGTAAGAAACGCTCATAAGGCGGACCAGGGTCGCTTGCGAATAAGCGCTCCGACTTGGCTCGGTAAAACCGTTCTACCGTCGATCCTGTCCGGCTTTCGAGAACTCTATCCAAAAATGTCGTTTGAAATCTCGCTCTCGGACGGCTTGGTCAACATCGTCGATGATGACTACGATCTCGCGATCCGCATCTCATCCCAGCCATCGGACAAGTTTACGATATGGCGCAAGATCCGGGCCGTGCCGAGAATTTTGGTGGCGGCGCCGGGCACCCGGTTCACCGAGATGGACCACCCGAGCGAGTTGACGCCGGACGACTGCCTTGCATACAGCGGCGAAAGCAGGCGGGAGACCTGGCACCTTTCTGATGGCGGATCGAGCACGACCATCACGGCCGGGAGGGCGTTCAGCGCCAACAGCGGCGAGGTGCTTGCCGACATGGCCGCCGATGGAGCGGGCGTTGCCATGCTTCCGGGATTTCATATCGCGGAGCGAGTCCGCAGCGGTCGCCTCGTCCATGTCCTTCAAGGCTGGTCGCCCCCGGAACTTTGGCTGACCCTATACTATCCGCCTTATCAAGCGCTGCCGCCCCGCATAGCGACCTTCTCGAAATTCTTCGAAGAACAGTTGCCGGCTCACATGATCATGCTTGATTGACGAGCGAAATGGATCCGGAGCTACAACCCGATGCGGCTGTTAGCGCCTGGCGTTCAGTCATTCTGACGCAGGGTTCGCGCGCGTCAGCACCGGCGCTTCGCCCGCAGGATGGCGTCGAACAGCAGCGCCTCGCCGATGCTGTCACTGAAGCGCTAGCACACGCCTCGGCCCGTCGGCGCCGCCGCAATGGCTGAACCGCCCCGTCACGGCAAAGCCGCCACCCTCTCGGGTGACGGCTTTGGTCACTGGAGTTTTCAGAGACTACTTCGCAGCCTCTTCGATCACGTCTGCGACGGCTTGGGGCTGCGACACCATCACAACGTGGGATGCACCCTCGATTACGACAGTGTGCTTGGAGGCCGCCCGTTCGGCCATGAAGCCGAGTGCCTTCGCTGGGATGTTCTTGTCGCCGTCCCCATAGATGAAATAGGAGGGCAGCGTCTTCCAGGCGGGCGAACCTGACTTTTCCGTCAAGGCAGCTTCGGTGATCGGGCGCTGGCCGGCGGCCATCAGTGCAGCATCCTCGATTGAAACATCGTGGGCGAACTGGTCGTGAAACTTCGCCTGGTCGATGGAAAGATCGACGCCGCCACCTATCAGCTTTACCGGGGCGGCGAGCGCTTGGCCAAGCGTGCCCCCGGGGAACTTACCGGCGAGATCGGCAGCTGCTTCTCCAGCTTCCGGAGCGAAGGCTGCAACGTAGACCAGCGACTTGACGTTGTCCTTGCCGTTTGCCGCGGTCGAGATCACCTGGCCTCCGTAGGAATGCCCGACGAGGACGACGGATCCTTTGATGCTCGAGATGATGTCTGAAACATAGGCCGCATCGCCTGCGACACTGCGCAGTGGATTGGCAGCGGCAACGACCGTGAACCCGTTTTTCTGAAGGATCTTCGTCACACCATTCCAGCTCGACGCATCGGCGAAAGCGCCATGAACGAGAACGACTGTGGGCTTTGCGGGCTGGGCAACAGCCCCGCCGGACAGGAGAGCGGCGATTAAGGCAACGGTCGCAGCGAGTTTAAACATGACGATATCCTTTGTGGCTTCGGTCCAATACAGGCTACGAGGGAGTTTTTATCGCGCCCGATTAGTTTGTGCACAATCTATATTGCCTCAAAAGAGACATGTCAACCGCGCTAATAGATCGCGCGCGACTAATTTTTTTTGCGCAACGAAGCCAGAGCGCTATTTTGCGTCGCAGATCGCCACTGCGAGGGTCCGGCCGCGCATTCTCATCCTTCAGCTGCTTCAGCTTTTCCAATCTCCGGCGGCAATATACCGGCGTATTTTTCTTCCAGCTGTAATGGGTCGCCTGACTGCCTCCGGCACGCGATGGAGCATCTGCCGCGGTAGGTTCAGTTTTTTATACGAATACGAATGAGGCGCGGATCGTGGCGCTTATCGAAATCACGACAAGGCTCATCCGGACTGATCCAACCGCGCCCACTTCTCGTAATCCAGGCTGACGAAAAACAACGGGAGCGAACGAACGAGCCATGTTCCGAACCGCAATAGCGATCGCAGCTGTGTGCGCAGCCGTACCGTCAGAGGCCGCTGCGGAGCAATACAGAGCAAACGAGATCAAGGGAGAGATCGTCGGCAGGCGCATCTTCCTTGAAGCTCCATTGGGTGGGGAATTCCCGCTAAACTATCGAAGAAGTGGCAGTGTCGACGGTGACGGGGAAGCTTTGGGCCTCGGCCGGTTCGTCAAACCCAAAGACACCGGCACTTGGTGGATACAGTCTGACCGTCTCTGCCAGCAGTTTCGCACCTGGTACGACGGTCGCCCGATGTGTTTCGAGCTCTACCGGGTCGAACAGAAAAAGCTGAAGTGGATCCGGAACGACGGAAAGACCGGTATCGCCCGAATAGGTCCCGAGCTTTGATGTGGCAGCGAAAGGAGGCCGCGTATTGAAGCTTATGCCGCGCAATCGATTTGACGGAGGAAATGCATGCGCATCTTCAGCGTTTTTCTTACGGTCCTCGCCATGAACCTTGCATTGGTTGCGCCAGCGGCCGCCGGGTCCTTTTCGCTTGAAAGCTTCTTTACAGGCAGGTCGAGCGCCGAGGGAAGCTTTCAAAGCATCACCGGGGTTAAAAGGACATTCGAAGTCCAGTTGGTCGGAAAATGGGACGGCCGCACCCTGACGCTCAGGGAAGATTTCAGGTTCGATGACGGCAGTCGAGATCGCAAGACGTGGCGGTTCATAAAGGATGGACCCGGCAGATACAGGGGTACGCGCGAGGACGTGATTGGAGAGACGCAGGTGCGGATTAAAGATAATGTCGCGCGCTTCAGCTATCTGGTCTTCCTCGACTCAAAAAACCGCAAGAACAAAGTTCGCTTTCACGACACCATGACATTGAACAATGACGGTCGTGTCCTCAATACCGCCTATGTGACGAAATTCGGATTGCCGGTTGCCTGGACGCGTGTCGAATTCAGGAGACAGTGACTGATGTGGAAAGTGTCTAGCAGACGAGCATCCAGGTCACACCCTTCGACACTCATCCTCTATGCGCTTCCAGCGTTCCCATTGGCGGCGCTTGCGCTGCCGCTTTTCGTCATCGTTCCGACGTTTTACTCCGAAGTCATGGGACTACCGGTCGCGGCCGTCGGCGGTGCACTTTTTGCCATTCGTCTTCTTGATGCAGCGAGTGATCCGATATTCGGCTGGCTTGCCGACCGGTGGAATGGCGTTGGCGGTCGCCGGCGTGGCTTTTTTCTTGCGTCAATTCCGCTAACCGCGGTCGCCGCGTTCATGCTTTTTTGGCCGCCTCAAACAATCGGGCTCGGTTATCTGCTTATATGGGGTGGCCTTTTGTCACTTGGCTTTACCTGGTCCTCTCTGCCCTACACCGCCTGGGGGGCAGAACTTTCAACCGACTATGCCGAGCGAACACGCGTTGCAGCTTTCCGCGAAGGCGCGACGCTTATCGGGACTTTATCGGCCATCAGCCTCCCCTTCGCTTTTGGGACGGCTGGGGCAAATAACGCCGATGGGCTGAAGGCGGTAGCCGTTCTTGTCGCGGTCTTGCTTCCGCTCACAGGGCTTATGGCTTTCGTTTTCGTCCCCGAACCCGTCAATCGGTCGACGCGGGAGTTTGGCCTGATGCAAAGCCTGGTTTTCATGTCGAAGAACCGGCCGTTCCTGCGTCTCATCGCCGCTTTTCTTTTGAATGGATTTGCAAACGCAATCCCAGCTACTTTGTTTCTTTACTTTGTCTCAGGGCGTCTGGGAGCTGCGGAATGGCGCGGCCCGTTTCTCCTACTCTATTTCGCATGCGCAGTTCTTGGCGTACCGCTCGCAGTAAAGGCCGCAAGGCGCTGGAGCAAGCACAAGGCCTGGAGCGGCGCTATGCTGGTGACGTGCTCGATCTTTGCGGCATCAGGATTTCTCGGCGACGGAGACCTGGTCGCCTTTGGTGCGATATGCGTGTGCACCGGTCTTCTGCTCGCCTTCGACCTTGTTTTGCCTCCATCCATGCAGGCAGACGTAATCGACAACGACACAGCAGTCTCAGGCTCTCAGCGTTCCGGCATGTATTTCGCGGCGTGGGCACTTGCCACGAAGCTCTCTCTGGCGACAGCAGTCGGGGTGACGTTTCCCATGCTCAGTCTGATTGGCTTCGACCCGGCTCAAGATCGTTCGTCGCCCGACGCTCTCAAGGGTCTTTCGTTGCTTTACGCCTGGGCACCAATCGTCCCGAAGCTCGCAGCAATCGGGCTCATGTGGGGCTTTCCGATCGATCGTGTGGCCCAACGAGAGCTTATTGGTCGGACTTGACGGTATTGCGCTCGTCTACGGCTGCCAGGTTGATGACACGTTTTCCCCATCGCCCACTGAGGTAGGTTTCCATGACTATCGGTCGCGATTTAATCAACAATCACGCCTTCCACGAGACGGATCGTCGAAAGGTGGCGTGGGTTACCGGCGCAAGCTCCGGCATCGGGAAATCGCTTGCACTCCGTTTGGCACTTGACGGCTGGACCGTCGCCGTAAGCGCGCGCAACTCGGTGGAGCTCGATACTCTCGCACGATCACTGGAGAAAAAGATCCATTCTTTTCCCCTCGATGTGACCGACCGCGAAGCGGCAGAAAACACCGTACGCGACATTGAAATGCGCCTGGGTCCGATTTCCCTTGCGGTCTTCGGCGCAGGAACGTACCGGCGCGATAGCCTGTCGACCTTCGACGCCGCGTCGATCGGAGAGATGGTCGGGCTCAACATCATGGGAACCGTGAACTGTTTGCAGGCGATCATGCCAGCGATGACGACGCGCCGGTCGGGACGGATTGCCGTCATGGCATCTGTGGCAGGCTACACCGGTCTTCCTGGTGCCGCGGGCTACGGCGCGACCAAAGCCGCCTTGATCAACATGTGCGAAGCCCTTTATCCCGAACTTGAACGGCAAGGCGTTCAGATGACAATTATCAATCCAGGATTTGTCGATACGCCCTTGACGCGTCAGAATGACTTTCCAATGCCTTTCCTGATCTCTTCGGAAAGTGCGGCGGAATACATCATGCGCGGGCTTGAGCGGGGGAAGTTCGAGATCGCATTCCCGTGGAGGATGAAAGTGGTCTTGAAGCTATTGAAGGCGCTTCCTCCAAGCCTGAGGTTCGCCTTGACGCGCCGCATGTTGCGTGAGGAGCAGACCTGACCTCCGTCACGTTGGTTCGAGCCGGAACTGGTAGACATCGATGGTCCCGTTGCGAAAGCCGGCGGCGCAGTAGTGAAGGTAGTAGCGCCACAAGCGCTTGAACCGTTCGTCGAATGCAGCGGATTCAATCTTGTGCCAACTTTTGAGGAAAGCACCTTCCCACAAGAGCAGGGTTTTCTCGTAGTCACGGCCGAAAGAAAATGCATCCCGCACCCGTAGGCCGGAAGTGACAGCCTCCTGCCTGAAGACTGCCGCAGAAGGCAGCATGCCACCGGGAAATACATAGGTTTGAATGAAATCGGCGTTTTGCCGATACCGCTCATACCGCCTCTCGTCGATCGTGATGACCTGGATCAGCGCTTGTCCGTCAGGAGCGAGGTTCGTGCGCAGCTTCTCAAAGTAAACCGGCCAATTCTCCTCTCCCACGGCTTCGAACATCTCTATTGAGACGATCTTGGTGAAACGTCCTTCACAATCCCTATAGTCTTGCAGCCGCACCTGGGCCAACGGAGACAATCCCTTGTTTGCCAGCCGAGCTCTCGCAAAGTCGGCCTGCTCCTTCGACAAAGTCAGCCCGGTAATGCGACACCCCGTGCGCGAGGCCGCGTACTCCATAAACCCGCCCCAGCCGCAACCGATCTCAAGAACATGATCTTGCGGACCGATTCGCAGCTCACTCAGGATCCTGTCGTACTTGGCTTGTTGGGCTTCACCGAGTGACTGCCCTTGCCGCTCAAAGATGGCGGCAGAGTACGTCATCGTCTCATCGAGCCATGCGCGGTAGAAATCGTTCCCGAGGTCGTAATGGAACGCGATATTTCGGCGGCTCCCGGCACGGGAGTTTCGTCTGAACAGATGCCGGAGGTAAGCGAGGCGGCTTATTAGCGGGCGAGAGGCGAGCGCTGGCTTGAGGGTCTCTTCGTTGGCAAGCGCCAAATCCATAAGCGTTCCCAGGTCTGGCGTCTCCCAGTCGCCATCAAGATAGGATCGAGCAAACCCGAGGCTGCCGCTTGTGAGCATACGCCAGACCGCTCTTGAGTTCGTAAAGACGATCGCTGCAGTCGGACCGGGGACGTCGCCTTTGACCAAATGCACTGCCCCACAGGGGAACTCCGCGCGCAACTGCCCGCGTTTGATACGGGCAAGCCAACCGCATACTATTCTTTGCCACAGCGGGCGGCCCGACGATATTGAAAATGCCGCACCCTGATCAAGCTCGCTCATGCCAAGGTGTCTTTCTGTTCGAAACGGGAGACAATCGTTGTGGCGACCCGCAGGTCCGCCGGTCGATGACGATGCACGGGCATGCCCTTTAGCCAGATCTTGAGCGCCTCCCAATGGATCGCACCCATTACTTTTACTGTCATCATGGGGTGTTTCAGGAAGGTTAGAAAAAGCCTCTTATCCGAGATCTCTTCCCTTTCTCCGGAAAATACAGCCGTGAGAAGTCGCCCGTCACAATCGTTTTCGGTTATGCCGACGAACACGGTTTCCCCCGGCGGCCTGAGGTTGAACTCATAGCGGCAATCCATGGGTACAAACGGAGAAACGTAAAGTTCTTTGACGCACGACTGCCGGATCGCTCCGCCCTCGTCGTCGCTCACCGGAATGACATAGGTATGGCGTTCGTGGAATGTGTTGCAGACCTCATAGAGAACGGCCCGGACTTGGCCATCGCTTGCCTCACAGTAAAAGACCGTCAAAGGGTTGAAAACGTAGCCGAGTATGCGGGGATAACATAGCACACGGATACGCATCTGCTTCACGTCCACCCCGGCCTCGGAAAGCTGGCGTTCGACCCAACTGCGTAGCGCGCCTACTTCACCATTCCCGTGATCGCTGTCGCGAAAACTGAACAGAGCAAAGCGATTATGGCCGAACAGGCGCAACTTGCTGTCCAGCCAAGCCAACTCGTCCAGATCGAGGAGCAGCGAAAAGACCCTGTAGGAAAGCCTATGCCGGCGGGGTCTAAACCGAACGTGGCACACCTGGCCGCTGTAAAGAGCCGACCTCGACATCATTGAGCCGCCGCGTAACCGATCTCGCAGGGGAGCCTGCCAGAATCGTCGCGGACCGTCCATGGACGCCGCTCGCCGGAGATGGCCTCGGCAACCGCAAGCCCGGACTGCAGTCCGTCTTCGTGAAATCCGCTGCCGAAGTAGGCCCCGCAAAACCAGACACCGCCGCGTCCTTGGAGATCCCAAAGCTCCTTTTGAGACGCCAACGCTCGCTGATCAAACAGGGGATGGTCATAATCGAATGTCGCGATTATCCGCTCACTGGCTATCTTTTGATGCGGGTTCAGCGTCACAAAAAGCGGCGTCGCCGGATCGATCCCTTGCAATCGGTTCATCCAGTAGGTCACACAAAGCTGGCGCTCACCACAATCATCCGACGCGCCAATGTAGTTCCAGCTCGACCACACGTTTCGCCGCCTGGGCATCAATGAGGTATCTGAGTGCAGAACCGCCTTATTGCTTGTGTAGCTGATCGCGGACAACAGCTCTCTTTCACGTGCGTCAGGCTCGGCAAGCATCGCCAGCGCTAGATCGGCGTGAGTTGCGATGACCACATCCGTGAAAGTGTCACGATTGCCATCACGATCTGTTATGACCACCGTCCCCACCTCGCGGCGGATCTCCCGGACTGCCCTTCTTGTTCGAAGCTCACCGCAATAGTCCGACATCAGCCTGCTGACATATTCTCGGCTTCCGCCGGTTACGGTTCGCCAACGAGGTCTGTCCGTCAATGCAAGCAAACCATGACTGTCGCAGAATCGAATGAAGGCATGCAGCGGATAATCACGCATGCGTTTGGTCGTTGTGGACCAGATCGCAGCGCCCATGGGAAGGAGATGATCGGTAACAAAGGCATTGCTGTAGCCATTCTCGTCGAGATACTCCCCCAGCGTCTTGCTAGCGAGATTTAGCCGATTAAGAGCTTTGGGAGCTTCTCGATAGAAGCGCAAAATGTCTGACAATATTCTCCAGAAGCGCGGACGAAGTGCGTTTAACGGTTGACCGAACAAGCCTGTCAATCCAGAGCCCGAGTATTCGAATGCCCCGCCATCCAATGAAGCGGAGAACGACATATTGGAAGCTTGGGTCGGGACGTCAAGGTGGTCAAACAGCGCTACAAGGTTGGGATAGTTGCGATCGTTGTACACGATGAACCCGGTATCGACCGGAACCGGTCCAACAGCCGTCGGCGCGAGGACGGTGTTGGCATGACCGCCAGGTTTGTCGCCGGCTTCGTAAAGAACGACCTCTAAGCTTTTACCGAGTAGCCAAGCCGCGGACATTCCCGAGATACCGGCGCCAATCACAGCGACACGCCGTTGCCCGAATTCACCCCTCATACCCCGATCAAACCGCATGTTATCCCCTCAATCTGACGAACAATTACGAACGCACTACGAAAAAATCTCCCGATCGGATTGATCACCTTGAAAAATTTTGGACAACAATGATCCAAGAAGCAGAAGGCATCGTAATCGGTGCCATGGAGACAATTCTTGCGATTTCCGCTACCGCTGTTCCAGATATCCCATTTGTTCGATCTGGGCATGAGCCGCTGATCGACCTTGGGAGGCAGAAGAAGCGTGGACGCATGGTAGAGCCGGGCGGGGAACTGACTAAAGATGAAGCCTGCTCTCTGCTCGAGGCAGTCGGTCGCAAGCGAGATATTGAATCTTTCGAGGCGCTGTTTCGCTATTACGCTCCGCGCGTAAAGGCCTATATGGCGCGCCTTACGCGTGATCCAAACATCGCCGAGGAATTGATGCAGGAAGTGATGATCACCGTTTGGAACAAGGCAGGCCAGTTCGAAGCGACACGCGGTAACGCAGGTACGTGGATCTTCACGATTGCCCGCAACCTTCGTATTGACGCCTACCGCAAGAACCGGAGGCCGGATTTCGACGTCAATGACCCCGCATTTGTGGCAGACGATGCCAAAAGCGCGGAGAACGAGCTGGCGGAACGCCAGGATGCGACCCGGTTAAAGGACGCCATGAAGGACTTGCCTCAGGAACAAATCCAATTGCTGACGCTGTCGTTCTTCGACGATTGCTCTCACAGTGCGATTGCCACCAAGCTGAACCTGCCGCTCGGAACGGTGAAGTCGAGAATCCGACTTGCCTTTGCGAGGCTTCGGGCTGCGCTGGAGGACGGAAAATGAATATCCGTCATCATGTGAGCGACGAATTGCTGGTGGGATATGCATCCGGCACGCTTGAAGAGGGTTGGCGGCTTGCTGTTGCAACGCATCTTGCGTTGTGCCCCAACTGCCGGACAAGACTGACTTTGATGGAGAATACGGCCGGAGAGTTGCTCGAGAGCATGGAGCCAGTGCCAATAGAAATCTCGTCTTTCGATCGGTTGAAAGAGCGCCTACGAACCGCGGAATCTCACCCAAGCGTCTCGCCGAAGCAACCTGCGAGAGTAATGCAAGTCGTTTCGCCGCCAACCATCCCGGAACCGTTGCGATCCTATCTTGGAGGAGATCTGGCGGAGCTGAAATGGAAGTCTCTGGGACGTGGCGCCTATCACATTCCGATCAAGCTGGCCGATCGGTCGACAACGGCCCGTCTGCTTCGCATACCGGCCGGAAAACCCGTGCCGGAACACAGCCATGGAGGGCGCGAATTGACGCTAGTGCTCAGCGGAAGCTTCAATGACGGAGAACTCTTGTTCGCCCGCGGAGATATAGAGGAGGCAGACCCGAGCGTTGAACACCAGCCCCTGGCAACGCCTGAGCAAGATTGTATCTGTCTGGCGGTAACCGACGCGCCGCTCAGGTTCCGGAGCTGGTTTATGCGTTTGCTTCAACCTGTCCTTCGGATCTGATCGGAGGCGACGGATGACCTACGCGATATCCTACGTGGCGACAGCGATCGTCTTTCTCGGCTTGGACTTTTTGTGGCTGACCGGGTCGTCGAAATTCTATCGCAGCCGAATTGGAGAGCTTCTGCTCGAGCATCCAAATCTCATTGCCGCCGCTGCATTTTACGTCATTTATGTAACCGGTGTTTCATATTTTGCCGTCATACCTGCGCTCAGCTCCGGACGTTGGACGACAGCACTGGTATCGGGAGCTCTGCTCGGCCTTGTCGCTTTCGGCACCTACGACATGACAAATCTGGCAACGATCAAGGGGTGGTCGTTGGAGGTAAGCTTGGTGGACATGGTGTGGGGTGTCTTCATCACCACGGCGTCCGCTCTCGCCGGATATTTTTCCGTTTCGGCCGTACAAAAGCTGATTTGACCCCAACTCGGAGATTGAAGCGGCCAGGGGCCGCTCAATTCGTGTGACGCGAAGAAAGAAAGCTTTGAAGACGTTCGGAACTCGGATTGCTCAGAACGTCGCGTGGATCGCCCTGTTCCTCGATCACACCTTGGCTGAGAAAGATGACATGATTGCCAACGTCGCGGGCAAATGCCATTTCGTGGGTGACGACGATCATGGTCCTTCCCTCCTCGGCCAATCCCCGCATGACCCGAAGCACTTCGCCGACAAGCTCCGGATCAAGCGCCGAGGTCGGCTCGTCGAAAAGCATGATCTCCGGTTCCATCGCGAGCGCCCGGGCGATCGCAACTCGCTGCTGTTCTCCGCCCGAGAGAAATGCCGGAAAGGCATCGCGGCGGTGCGACACGCCAACCTTTGCCAAGTATGCGTCGGCTCGTTCAGCGGCCTCAGCGCGGCTTATCCCCTGTACGCGCATCGGCCCCAGCATCACGTTCTCCCTCGCCGTCATGTGGCCCCACAGGTTAAATTGCTGAAAGACCATTGATAACTGCGAGCGCATCGAAGCGAGCTTCTTGGGGTCATGTACCGTCAGGTCTCCGCTCGACGCCTTTCTCAGGTCAAGTTTTTCTCCCTGAAACCGATAGCTGCCCTCACACGGGAGCTCCAGGAAATTGAGGCATCGCAAGAACGTGCTTTTTCCGGAGCCGGACGCGCCGATCATGGAAATCACATCTCCGCGCCTCGCGCTGAGCGAGATGCCTTTGAGCACCTCAACGGAGCCGAACCTCTTTCGGATGTTGGTCACTTCGAGCATCGCTGTCATAGTCTGTCTCCGCGCCTTGGCGCTCATGGGCTTAAAAGTGGACCGTTGCGGAACACATCGTTGCCGGCGATCTTGCCAAGGCGTTTACCGCGCTCGGCGATGCGGCTGTCAGCGCGTGCGTAGAACACACCTGATGTCTGCGCCTTCACGGCCGTCACCGTTCCTGAAAGCGGGTCGATGATCTCAGCTATCACATCACCAGCCCTTACATGATGGCCAAGGTCGAGTGCGTAGCTCACGACCCCCGCAGACGGTGAAATGACAGCTTCTGAACCTGCGAGCGGGGTGGGCTCGCACAGCTTGGCCGGCGCCTGCGCGGCCGAACCCTTGACGACCCCTAGATCGCGTAGGAACTCGACGATCGCCTCGGCGTCGCTCCGGGCGCGTCGCCGATCCACATCGCTACGACCGCGCAACTCAACGGTGGTCGAAGCGCAGCCAAGCGGGATGTTTTCGTCGGGCAGCGCTCTTGCCAGGTCCAACCATGGGCGCACGAGGGCCTCGTCGAACGGATTGAGTCCTGAGATCTCAGCAAGCAGCACCGCTCGGGCGTGAAGACGCGTCGCAAGCGACGAGAATATCCGTGCGAAATGCGGTTGCGTGTAGAGATGAACTTCAGCCTCTCCATCACAATGAAGATCCAGCACATAATCGGCATCAATCGCAAGTTTCATGAGGCATTTTCGAACGTTGTCCGAGGGGGTGACGACGTGCCATTCCTCAACCAGGGCCATCAACTCGGCGCGGATGACGGCCGTGTTAGCGCTAGCGTCTGTGCCCAAGCGGTTGGAAAGCCGGGCGGACAGCTTGGGTCCGAAATCCGGATAATGCCGGTTGAAGTTCCGTCCGTCATAAAGATCGAAACGGCCTTCCTGCTGACCAAGGGAAAACTGAGACAGCCCGACCGGATTGGCAACCGGAACGACCCGAACGCAGCCGAAGATCGCGTCGGCCGCCTCAAGCTCCGCCAACGTCTCGCAAAGCGCATGCGCGACGATGATGCCGGGAGCCTCGTCGGCATGGAGACCACCTTGAATATAGACGAGTGGCGTGTCTGCGTGCCGCCCGAATTCGACACATTTCAAGCTATGCCGCGTGCCGGGTCCCTGACCTTCGATATCAAAGATTGTCTCTTTCATCACGCAACTTTCGGGTTGAGATGCTCGGCTGGCTTCTCTCTGGCGTTCGGAGCGTTCGAGCGGGAGAGATGCCGCAAAAAGTGCGTCTCGAGCCAGCGGAAAAAAGTGGTGAGACCGATGGTCAGACACAGATAAATTGCGGCGGCGACGCCGAAGGATTCCGCCAGCACGAGATAATTGGTGTAGACGTCGCGCGCGACCCGCATCACCTCGACAATCGTCACCGTGCTCGCAAGGGCGGTGGCATGCATCATCATTACCACCTCGTTGCCGTATTGCGGCAGTGCGCGACGCCAGGCCGATGGCCAGATCACGTACCTGAGAACCGCCGCGCGGCTCAAGCCGATCGAACGTGCCGCTTCGATTTCGCCTGGCGCCGTGGTTCGGATCGCGCCGGCGAATATCTCGGTCGTATAGGCGACAGTGTTGATCGTCAGCGCAAGCCACGCGCAAAACCACGGAGAGCGGAATAGCGGCCATATCGCGCTGCTGCGCACGAATTCGAACTGAGCAATTCCGTAGTAAATGACAAACAGCTGAACAAGAAGCGGCGTGCCGCGGATGCCGTAGGTGAACAGCCATACCGCGCGAGAAAAATGGGGCGACCGCATCGAGCGCACGAGCGCCAGTGGCACCGAGACCGCAAAACCGCTGACGACGACGGTTGCCAACAGGATCAAAGTGTTTACCAGACCGCCCGCAAATGCCGGCAGGTTATCGGCAACGATTTCCCAGTCGATCATGCAGCACCTCCGCTGCGAACGCCGCGTGAAGAAAGCTTCTCAAGCGCTCCGAAGAGGAGAACCGAAAATGTGGTGACCGCGAGATAGATGAGGCCGATAAGCGCGTAGAAGGTAAATGGCTCCCGCGTCGCCGCAGACGCAAGCCCGGCCCGGTGGACCATATCGTCGAGCCCGATGATCGAAACCAGCGCTGTCGCTTTCAACATGACCAGCCACGTATTCGTCAGGCCGGGCACGGCATGCCGTATCATCTGCGGCAGCAGAATGTAGAAGGCCACCTGCCAGCGGGAAAGACCATATGCAAAGCCAGCCTCGATTTGCCCCGCCGGCACGCTCAGGATCGCTCCCCTGAACGTCTCGGTCAGGTAAGCTCCGAATACAAAGCCGATTGTGCTAACGCCGGCTATGTAGGGATCGACATCGAGATAACCCCACCCATAGGTTTCGGAGATGGAATTGAGCAGGATCTGGCCGCCGTAGAAGACGACGAGCATAACAAGCAAATCCGGCAAAGCGCGCACCGTCGTCGTGTACGCGGCAGCCGACAATCTTGCCGCTTTCCCGCCGTAGACCTTTGCAGACGCGCCAATCAGGCCGATAACACAGGCGATCGCCAGTGAGACCGACGCCACGCTGAGGGTCACACGTAGCCCCCCCAGAATCATCGGTAGATAACCTTGGAACATGGAACAGCACCCCTTGCGACCGGCGCCGCCCAGGCGCCGATCGCGGGAAAAGAACTACTTCTTTGCCGATTGCGGCGTGACGTCGAAGTCGAAGTATTTGCCCGACAGTTGGTTGTAAGTACCGTCGCTCATGATGGAAGACAGAGCGGCATTTACTTCCTCGCGCAGAGCGCCATCTGACTTACGCACGGCGATGCCGACGCCGCCGTCGGCGTCCTCGCCCAAGAAGAGGGTGTCGCCGACTTGCTCAAAGTCCTTTCCTTCGGGCTTCTTCAGAAAAGATTCGGCCGAAACGACCGACGATCCGAAGGCGATGTCCCCGCGGCCCGACGCCAGTTCCAGGTAGACGGCCGGCTCCTTGTCCACCGCCAAAACGGTGCTGTCAGGGTAGTTTTTCGCAACATACTCGGCCCGCGGAGAGTTGCGCAGGACGATGATCGTCTTGCCCTTTAGTTCTTCCGGCGACCAGCTCTTGTAGTCACCCTTGCGCGCCACCCATCGCGACGGGACGTCGTAGTAGGGGTTGGAAAAGTCGACGACCTTCTTGCGCTTTTCGTTGATCGTCATCGAAGCCACGATGATATCGAACTTCTTGGCATTAAGCGCCGGGATCATCCCGTCCCATTCTTGCTGCACCATCACGCAGTTCTTCTTCATCTTCGCACAGATCGCATTTGCGATGTCGATATCGAAGCCGGAAAGCGTTCCATCGGGAGCAACTACTGAGAAGGGCGGATAGTTTCCTTCCACCCCTATGCGAAGATCCTCCGCAAACGCAGTACCGGCGAGCATCGTTGTGGCAACGATTGACGCGAGAAATTTCATTCGCATGCGATTTCCTCCCAAAATCAGCTAAGCTGACTTCTCAATGGCAGGATATTTTCATAGAGTCAACAAATGAAAGAAAATTTTCAGACATCCCTCACCTGGAACGCAGAAGCCGATCGACGCTTCGCCACCTCTGCTTTAGGTCTCGAACTCAGCAGGCTGCTGCGGGACGGATCGGCTTCGCAGCGGGCACTGTCCGGTTTTGTGCTCCGGGACCCGATGTTCGTGGCAACGCATGGCATCGAGGAACTTGCTTCTGCAACGGGAACTTCGGCTTCAAGCGTCAGCCGTTTTGTTCGAGACCTCGGATTGGCGGGCTTTTCGGAGTTTCGATCGTCCATCGCCGCTATGGTGAGCGAATTGATAGCGCCTGTCGCCAAGCTCGATGCCTCGATAAGAGACCTCGATAAACGCAGCCAGGGTGTCGAACTCAGCATCGAGGTGACGGGCTCCAACATCGACGCGCTCAAGAGCCCGCAGACCGCCGAATACATACGCGTTGCTTGCGGTGACATAAGAGCGGCTCGAAGGGTATTCGTGATAGGCTTTGGCCTTTCTGCGCACCTCGCGGCAATGCTGGTCCTTTCGCTGCAACCTTATCGAGACGAAGTTGTGAATGTTGCTCAATACGGAGGAACGGAGTCGGCTGCCGCGCGTGCGATGTCGATTGGAGAAGGCGACGTACTGGTTGCAATATCTCTTCCCAGGTATTCCAGGGATGTTGTCGAGATCGTCAGATTTGCGCGTGACAAAAAGGCGAAAATTGTCGCCATAACGGATTCTCCAGCCGCTCCGCTGGCTCAATTCGCCGACCGATTGCTTCTCGCGCCATCCAGACACCCGGTTCTTTCGGCCACAAACGTCCCGGCCATGGCAATCATCGAAGCCCTGGCGTCCGACTTCATGCTGGCGGATCCTGACAATGTCAGGCGAGCAGAGCAGCTTGCAAAGGCTATTTCGTCATACCTGACCGAAGGCGATTGACGAGCCCACCATCCCTTAAGGCCACGAAGGATCGAAGGGTAGCCATCGGTGCTCTCGCTCACAGGTCAACTTGCCGAGGATCCACTCACGCGTCGTTGTCCTATCAAATACGCCCTCTCTCCCGTCGCGTCCGCTGGACAGGGCATATCCGTCGCCTAAGGAAACTTTTGGCGATGCCAAGCGTGAGTCCTCTATAGGGGCCGAACTCCCTCTGCTGCGCCGAAAAACCTTCGCGGCCACGCTATGCGATAATCCAACGAGCCGTTCCCCTCGTAAACGCTCTTGGGTTTTCAAACGGTGTTCCCCCATGAAATGCTGTCGCAGACTGATCTTTATTTTTGGCGACCAAGAGCTTTCGGCAAACCGAAGACTTCAACACCCCTACGCCACCTGACGGCGCATGACGCAGGACCGGAGAAATGAGTATCGGCAAAGCGCCAGCGCTTTCCTGCAACGTCTGGACGAGGGTCTTGGTGTTTAGAGGAGGATTGAAAGATGCCGCTTACGTCACTTGCTAAAGGATACCGCGCGGTTGTTTTGGGAGCCAGCGGCGGCATTGGATCCGCAATCGCCGGCGAACTCCGGTCCGATCCCAATTGCCTGCAGCTTGTAACGCTCTCGCGTAGGGACAATTCCTTCGATATCACAGACGAAGAGAGTGTCGCAGCAGTAGCAGCGGAGACTGTAGATGGGCTGCATCTTGTTTTTTGTGCGACCGGCGGACTTGTTGTCGACGGCGTGGGTCCTGAAAAATCACTCAAGCAAGTCGACCCAGATGTGATGATGCGGCAATTCGCGCTGAACGCGATTGGACCGGCACTCGTTCTCAAACACTTCGCGCCGAAGCTCGTCCGCAGCGACCGCGGCATAGTCGCCTTCCTGTCTGCCCGGGTCGGGTCGATCGGAGACAATCGCCTGGGGGGCTGGATTTCCTACCGAGCGTCGAAGGCTGCGCTCAACCAGATCGTCCGCACAGCTTCCGTAGAACTGAGCCGCACCCATCCGCGCGCGGTGGTCGTCGCACTCCACCCAGGAACGGTCGCGACAAAAATGACGGCAGACTACTCCACTCACCACCGCCGGTTGGATCCCAGTGAGAGCGCATGTGCAATGCTCCGGGTTATTGATCGGTTGACGCCGGAAAATACCGGAGAGTTCTTCGACTATGATGGCCTGCCCGTTGAGTGGTGAGCATTGTTAGGGGGCACAGCACTTAGATCTTTGGTCCACGGCTAAAACGTCCGGTATTTCAAGCATTGCCATCGTTTGACGGTGAACGGCGCAGGGACCGATGTTGCCAGTTTGCCGCCGACCTAGCCGGCGGCAAACGCATGTGGTCAACCACGACCCGTTCTTATGTTTTACTACGCTTTCGGAAGCAGCACTTTGTCGATCACATGAATGACACCGTTTGACTGCTTGACGTCGGCGATCGTTACAGTGGCAATGCCACCCGTTTCGTCAGTGAGTGTGATCTTGTCGCCATCCATCTTTGCCGAAAGCGTGCAACCGCCCACGGTCTTGACTGAATGGTTCCCTCCGTCATCGGCAATCATCTTGCCGACTGCATCGGAAAGCGCATTGGCAGCCACGACATGACAAGTCAGCACTTTGGCGAGCTTTTCTTTGTTCTCGGGTTTCAGGAGTGTGTCGACAGTGCCGGCAGGCAAGGCATCGAAAGCTGCGTTCGTCGGCGCAAACACGGTGAACGGGCCATCACCGGACAGCGTATCCACGAGACCGGCGGCTTTCACTGCTGCAACGAGTGTCGTGTGGTCCTTCGAATTTGCTGCGTTTTCCACGATGTTTTTGCTTTCGGACATGGCCGCTCCACCGACCATGGGGTTGTCGGCATTAGCAGCGAAGGCTACGAGAGCGAAAATAGACGCGATCGCGGCGGTACGTCTTAGGGACCGTTTCATTCGTGCATTCCTCCTTGCTGGCCCGCACCATGCGGGCGTTCCCAACCGATGTTCGCCAGACGTTGTCCAGCACCATCAATACGCCGTCTTTACCAAACTGGATCACCGTCGCGTCCGATATGACCGACGCTGCGGGAAACCGACCCAATGTTGGACCGCTGCTTCAGTGAATGCGTGAGAACGGGATTGGGCTCGCCGGGCCGCGTAAGATCCCAACTTCAATTCGCTGATCCAATCAGCAAGGTCATACGTAAAGCAAGAAAAGTCAGCCGTCGGCTCGCGCTTCGACGGCAACCGCTCGCCAGCGCCGCCAGCGGATCTGGCAGTCCTCACCGAATGAGACAGGTCTGGTCAGCGTTGGCCACCGCATTAGGGGGTAGAAGAATGTTGCAACGAACTTCCACTGACAAAAGAAGATGGGTCCGTGCGCTGGCATTTGCGATTGTACCGGTCGCCGCGACATCCATGCTAGGACAATTGGCGACCTATCCAAACCTCGAACGCTGGTATTCAGCGCTGGAAAAGCCGAGTTTTAATCCTGCGAACTGGGTGTTTGCTCCGGTCTGGACAACGCTTTACATCCTCATGGCTTACGCTGCCTGGCGGCTCTTGATCCTCCCTGCCAGGACGCCGGGCAGGCTGACGGCACTGGCGCTATTTTACGTTCAGCTCGCCCTCAATGCGTTGTGGTCCTGGATGTTCTTCGCCATGCAAAGTCCGGTCGCCGGCCTGGTGAACATCATCGTGCAAATCGGGTTTATCCTCGCAACGATCGCGCAGGCCTGGCGCCTCGACAAGAAAGCGGCACTTTGCCTCTTGCCGCTGGCAGCGTGGGTCTCCTTTGCGGCCGTACTGAATTTCGCAATCTGGTTCCTCAATTGATGGCGTTGGCGCGAAGGCAATAGGTGTTCTCGCTTTGACGCATGCAACGCTCTGGACAGCTCAAATGTGCTCGGCCGCTAGCTCCATGAAGACATCTTTGCGGCATTAGGTAGCAAAAGCCACCAAATGCGGCTTATGTATTTGACTCGTATGAGAAATTCATTGTTCGGCGAGTGCGTCGCGGGTTTTAAGATAGCACCTGTAAGAGAGCCGATGGTGAACTGAGGAAGCCGCCAACTACCAGGCCAACGAATCCTAACGCCAACGCTCCGACGATGCCGTGGTTTTCCCAGCCGATGTAAGCACCTACAGCGGTTGCTGTCGCGATGATCGAAACCGTCCATAGGATTTTGATCAGCGAAACCGCACGACGAATGGCTGTTGGTTTGTCTTCGGTCATGCGGACATCAACTTTCTCAAACGCCTGTGTCTTCGATGTAAGTACGGAAAACCCATTCCACCAGAGGTTCAGGTTCATCATCCGTTGCAGCGGATCATTTCCGTTCTCGCCAACCGCTTTTACGGCCTCGGCAATTAACCATTTGAGCCTTTCTCCGATCGACTCCCGCGGAAAGTCCAGGTAAGAACCTGGGTCATGTTCAGGATGATACGCATACAGCTCTGATCTCCCCGCGGCCTTCGGCCGCCGATCCGCTGTGCCTGCCGTCGACCTCTGGAGCCTGAACATGACGCTCATCGCCATCGCTACCGCCGCCATTGCCCACCGCAGCTACGCTTCGGTGTTGGCCGTCAGTGCCATGGGCGGGGGCTTGGAAATACGCCCGACCTTACTCCGGATCGCGGAGGGGTTGAGCCATGGCGAACCCCGACGACACGCCCAAGGGCCAGCATTTCCTGCTGTCGCCAGAGTGCCGAACGCTGACGGTGCTCGATCTCGCCAAGATGCGGGATACGACCGCCTACAACTGGTTTAAGCGTCTGCGCTGGCACGAGACGGAGGGCGAGCCTTATTGCCCTAAGTGCGGAACGCTGCGCTGCCACACGATGAGCCGCGACCGCTTCAAATGCACTGAGAAGACCTGCAAGGCCGTGTTCAGCGTCACCTCTGGCACGGTGTTTCATGCACGCAAGCTGAGCTTCAAGAAGATGCTCATCGCCATCTGGTTTTCGGCGAACTCGGTGAAGGGCAAGGCGGCGCTCCAGCTCTCGCGCGAGATCGGCGTCCAATACAAGACGGCCTGGGCGCTCCTCATGAAGCTGCGCGAGGCCATCGCATGGCGCAGGGAGGAGATGGTGCTCGATGGCGAGGTCGAGATTGACGGTAAGTACGCTGGCGGCCACATCCGTCCTGAGAATAAGGCAGAGGATCGCATCGACCGCCGCCTCAGGAAATACCAGAACATGAAGCGTCTGTGCGCTCTTGCGATCCGCCAACGCGGACTGGGAGGCCAGACGTTTACCCGGATCATCCGAGACGAAGACAGCAACGCAGCCTGGGCTGCCGTCCGTGATCACGTGTCGCGGGATGCAACGGTCTTCGCGGACGAGCACGGCAGCTATAACGACCTGGCTGGCCTCAACGAGCTGCAACGCGTCAACCACTCAAAGGCCTATCAGACCGACGACGGAACAAACACCAACCAGGTCGAGAGCTTCTTCTCGCGGGTCCAACGAGCCTATGTCGGCATCCACCATCGGTTTTCGTTGAAATACTTCGACTGGTACGTGGCCGAGCTCGCATGGCGCGAGGATTGCCGACAGGTGAGCAATCGCAATCATACGTTCCAGGTGCTGGGCAAGGCACTGTCTCGCCCGACGTCACGCTATCTGTGTGGGTACTGGCAGGGCAACAAACCGCCGGACCTTATCTGGGAAGGCTAAGCGGCGACCTCCCACAGAACCTTACGACCGTCGAACTGGCCGGATTGCCGAACGCGTCCTGCAGTCGTCAGTTGGGTCAGGACCGCCGACAGGCGGTGTGCGATGTCTGAATGGCCGCAACCTTGGCTGCGCAGTCGGTCACCGAAATCGGTTCTCCTGCTTCGCAGCGCCGGCCCGCCGAATACGTAGCGCCATACCGACCCGGACTTCTATTTCTCCCGGTATAACGGTTCCCCATCACTAGAAACCGAACACAAGAAAGAACGAAAACCTCCCGACGAAAAAACACATGAACGCCATCGTTGAAATAGCAAAGATTGTAAAAAGAAATATAAACTGAAAGAAATCAAGATAATTTGCTAGCGGCGTCATTTGATTTTTATCGAGTCAAATTCAGCATAAAGTCTATAATACATAAACGAAACAAATATATTAAATCCACACGAAATGTATGCATTGTAGTTCCTGTACATAACTTTTGATTTCGTAAATTCACTCAAAATTTCTCGATCATATGTTACATATATATATGAGAACGCAATTGTCGCGACGAGGATAAACAATACTATTGATAGCCCCCACAGAACCAAAGACTTCTCTTTGCTAGACCATGAAGTCGTCGGCATTTGGATTCCCCGATCTCATTGAGAGTCGCGCATAATTATAAATCGCCTGAATGCAACACGTGTACATTGGGCGGACGTTGCAAGTAGAGCCTCTAATTTAGTGCAACAACAATATGCAACCTAGTGTTATTTTGTGGATGCAGTGCACGCGGCCGCTCGAAGCATGCAGATGCACTTCCCCGGCATTAGGTAGCCGGACCTGATCTGGGAAGGCTAAGCGGCGACCTCCCACAGAACCTTACGACCGTCGAACTGGCCGGACTGCCGAACGCGTCCCGTAGTCGTCAGTTGGGTCAGGACCGCCGACAGGCGGTGGGCGATGTCCGAGAGGTTCTCTGGCTCGCTCGGGATTCCGAGCTTGGCTGCAAACTTCGCGGCGCAGTCGGTCACCGAAATCGGTTCTCCTGCTTCGCGGAGGACCTCCAAGACGGCCTGGCGCTTGTTTACGCCGCTCATCGCCGCTTTCACCTCGGACGACGACGACTTGGCCTTTCGAGAGCGGTTACCCTCTTCAGGTACCGTCAGCGCCGATCCCTGATAGTCGGGCTCGTAGCTCAGGATGACGCGGTCCAGCGCTCTCATCAGTTCCTGAATGTCTACCCGCTCCCTTTCAAGCTGCTGCAGCCTGTCAGTCAAGGCGGCTCGCTTCTGCTTCAACTCGTACGCTACACTCATTCGAGGCTCCGTTTTCACCGGAAACCAGGGTAGTCGGGATGCCATTTCAGGTCTGGTGGTTTTTGCTACCTAATGCTGCATCTTTGGCTAAGATCGGGCGAGCCCGCGTCGCCCTTGCGTTGCCTCGTCATCGTGAACAGCTAGGCGCTCTGGACGGCGAGCAATTCGATCTTCTTTTCGAGACCTACGCGCTTGCCGCGATGAGGGTCGACGAACTTTTGAGGAAACAGTCTCCTGAGCAAGACCTTAGACGGTATCGCGAAATATGCCTGGACATCCAGGAAGACATCACCTTGCTGCTTGGACGTCTGCAAAGGCAATTCGAATGAATTTGGGGTGCCTTAGCCGTTATTCTTGCCGGTTCCCTGTAGCCAGCCGGCAAGCTCCCGGCGCACGACGTGTTCGAGCACGGCCATGCCTTCGGCGCTGTCGTTCAGACAGGGGATGTGGGTGAACTTCTCGCCGCCATTGTGATGGAAGCTTTCGGCCGCCTGCTCGGCAATCTCTTCCAACGTTTCCAGACAGTCGGAGACGAAGCCCGGGTTGAGGACGGCAATGCGCTTGACACCGTCCTGCGCAAGTTTTTCGACCGTCTTGTCGGTATAGGGCTGCAGCCATTCCTCAGGCCCGAAGCGCGACTGGAAGGTGACCTGCAGCTTCTCCTTCGACCAGCCGAGCTTTTCGCGCAAAAGCCGCGCGGTCTTCTGGCACTGGCAGTAGTAGGGATCGCCCTTGTCGAAATAGCTCTTCGGAATGCCGTGGAAGGAGGTCAGAACCACCTCCGGCACCCAGTCGAGCGTCGCCAGGTGACGCTCGATCGAGGTTGCCAGAGCGTCGATGTAGACGGGATCGTCGTGGTAGGGCGGAACGGTGCGCAGTGCCGGCTGCCAGCGCATCTTCAGAAGCGCCTCGAAGGCCTTGTCATTAACGGTGGCGGTGGTGGCGGCGGCATATTGCGGATAGAGCGGGAAGACGAGAATGCGTTCACAGCCGGCCTTCTGCAGTGCGTCCATGCGCGAGGCGATCGACGGCTGGCCGTAGCGCATGCCCCAGTCGACGATGACGTTAGGCTGGTCGGCGAAGGACTTCGCCATCAGTTCGGACTGGTTGCGGGTGTAGGTCCGGAGGTAGCTTTCGTTCAAGTCCTTGTTCCAGATCGTCTCATAGGCCTTGCCGACCTTGCCGGGGCGGGTGTTGAGCACGATGCCGAACAGGATCGGGTACCAGAACAGTCGCGACCACTCGATCACCCGGCGGTCGGTCAGAAACTCCTTCAGGTAGCGGCGCATCGAGGTGTAGTCGGTGCCATCAGGCGTGCCGAGATTGACCAGGAGAACTCCGATGTTGCCGCGTTTAATAGTGGGGTGGCCGGCAGTTTTTTCGAGCATCACATCCTTCTTCATTTATCAACTCAATTGAATACGGATGGAATGCGGGATGGATCAGCGGCGACTGAAAATTCTGAAGCGACCAGGGAAAGCGTTCTTGATTGAAAGCTGCGATACTGGAAGCGGAACACAGCGACCGTTCATCTTTCGACATTCGCCTGCGGCTCCCCGCGAAACCTTGACGAACATAACATGAACATCTAAAGTCGCGTCATGACACCTATGGCACTTGGAAAGAAGCTGGCGATCCTATCGGACGCAGCCAAGTACGACGCCTCATGCGCCTCGAGCGGTGGCGAGAAGCGAGATTCACGCAAAGGAGGAATAGGATCTTCCGGTGGGAGCGGTATTTGCCATGCCTACACGCCAGATGGGCGATGCATATCGCTTTTAAAGATCCTGATGACGAACTTCTGCATCTTCGACTGTGCCTATTGCATCAATCGCGTCAGTTCCAATGTCGAGCGCGCGCGGTTTAGCGTCGAAGAAGTGGTATCATTGACGCTCGAGTTTTACCGACGCAACTACATTGAAGGCTTGTTTCTCTCCTCAGGTATCATCCGCTCGCCTGACCAGACCATGGCCGATATGGTCCGCATTGCCCGAACGCTGAGAGAAGTCCACGGTTTTAAAGGCTACATTCACCTCAAGACCATCCCCGACGCACAGGCTGAGCTCATTCGTGAGGCCGGCCTTTGGGCCGACCGGTTGTCAATAAATGTCGAACTGCCAAGGGATTCGAGCGTAAGGAAGTTCGCGCCAGAGAAGCGGCCGGAAACCATTCGTGCCGCCATGGCACAGGTTCGGCTGGAAGGTGAAGCCGCGCAAGACAAGACCCACACCGGCCGCAAGCCGCAACGCTTTGCCCCTGCCGGCCAGAGCACGCAGATGATTGTCGGCGCTGACGGCGCCGACGATACCGCCATCCTGTCCTGCGCAACCCGGCTTTATAGCGGTTACAAGCTGCGGCGCGTTTACTATTCGGCGTTCTCACCGATCCCGGACGCTTCCTCTGCGCTTCCCCTGGTTCAGCCACCGCTTGTTCGGGAGCACCGGCTCTATCAGGCCGACTGGCTTCTGCGATTTTATGGCTTTACGACCGACGAGATCGCGACCGGCACGCAAGGAGGCTTTCTGGATCTGGAGCTCGATCCGAAGACGGCATGGGCGCTGCAGAACCGGCAATTCTTTCCGGTCGACGTCAACCTCGCCTCCCGCGATACGCTTCTGCGCGTGCCGGGATTTGGGACGCGCGTGGTCGACCGCATCATCACCGCGCGACGCAATCGCCGCCTCCGTGTCGAGGATCTCGCTCGAATGGGAGCGCTGACACGCAAGGCCCGCCCCTTCGTTGCCCTGCCCGGCTGGAGCCCCGGCGGTTTGACGGACAGCAGCGATCTGCGCGCGCGCCTGGCGCCCCCGCCAAAGCAACTTCAGCTTCTATGACTTACGGGGTCTCACTTCCGGACAAGGGAACTTTTGATGCCTGGCGAAATGCCGCCAGGCGCGCTATCAGCCACCGGATCGCCCCCGACCAAATTGACTGGAATAGCGCGGGCGGCCTATTCGACAGGGCCTTTCTCCCGGAGACTCCAGGCGAGCACGCAGCACGCGTTCCTCAAGCCTTCATGACTTTGGCGCAGTCCGTGATCTGGCATTCAGCACCAGAAGGCTTGGCGCTCCTTTATCGCGCGCTTTGGCGCCTCGACAGGCGCGAGGGCGAGCCGCTCTCGCCCGCCGATCCGCTCGGTCGCAAACTGTCGCTTATGCAGAAATCCGTCGCACGGGACATTCACAAGATGCATGCATTCGTTCGCTTCCGCGAAATCTCAGCAGAGGGACCGCGTCGACGCTTTGCTGCCTGGTTTGAGCCGACGCACAATACGCTGGAGCCGGGAAGCGCTTTCTTTGCCCGCCGGTTCGGCGACATGGATTGGATGATTGCGACGCCGCGCTTGACCGCCCTTTTTGTTGACGGCGCGTTGACCTTTGATCAGGGTGGCACGAAACCAGACCTGCCGGAGGATGCGGCCGAGAAACTTTGGGCAGCCTATTTCGTCAACATCTTCAATCCGGCCCGCATCAAGCTCGACGCCATGCAGTCGGAGATGCCGAAGAAATACTGGCACAACCTGCCGGAAACGCGCCTGATCCCCGAGATGCTCGCCGCAGCGGAAGCACGGGTGCAAAAGATGCACGAGGCGGGCATCTCCGCGCCGCGAACGGGCGCAGCCCCCGTGTCCGAGCGCTATCGGGCCTCAATGCCGCAGCCGCCCGAGCAAATTGACACCCTGGAGGAGGCATCGAAGGCCGCGGCACAATGTCGGCGTTGCGACCTTTGCGAATCCGCGACGCAGACCGTCTGGGGTGAAGGTGCCGCTGACGCGCAGCTCATGATCGTCGGCGAACAGCCTGGCGACCGGGAAGATATCGAGGGCCGCCCGTTTACGGGGCCGGCCGGGCAGTTGCTTCGGGCATTGCTTTCCGACGCCGGTATAGACGCAAGGACGCTGTGGCTGACGAACGCCGTCAAGCATTTCAAGTTCAGCCCACGTGGCAAGCGGCGCCTGCACCGCAATCCGGACCGCGGCGAAATTGCTCATTGTCGCTGGTGGCTGGGACTGGAACTGACCCTTGTCAAACCGAAGTTGACGGTGGCGCTTGGCGCCTCCGCGGCCTTCGCCCTCACAGGCGACAACCGTCCAATGGCGGAGCGGCGGGGGGAGATTGAAACCGGTCTTCACGGCGGCCCCGTCCTCGTGACATGGCATCCTTCCTATATCCTGCGTGCAGGCGACCCAGCAGCCGCCACGATCGCCCGAGATGATTTGGCGCGAGACCTGGCTAAGGCCATGGCAGTTATCTATGAAAGAGGAGTGTAGCAACTCAACCAGAGCCCGTACGGAGTTACCGAATATGCATCCTCCGGCCGTACGAGGGAATGGCGAGAGTGAAAGAGAGGCACGTACTGCTTGGTCGCTTGGCGCTTCCCAGCCTACCCTACTCTTGAGGATCTATCGGCCGGAGCTTCCATGATGCCCAGGTGCTTGGTAACCAGGACTGAAAGGCGTCCGATCGAGGGGTGGAGTTTCTTGCATTGGATTAGAAGCCTTCTAATATGTACTCAGGTTTTAGGGACTGGGGCATGGTGAGAAGTCTGACGGTTACGGTGTCCAGAGCCGCGACGTTCGTCATTGCGGCAATGTTCGCGGCGCTTGTCGTGCTACTGAGCCTGTGGTTATACGAAAGCTATCATGCCGCAATACGGCGGACCGAAGAGCGCGCAATTGCCGCCTCGAAAATCGTATCCACGAACGCCTCATGGATAAACGCGCTCTCGGCACAGACACTTCAACGAATTGATGACGCTCTTGGACCGACGCTGGGCATTGCCACGGATGAAGTCAAGAACATCAACGAGGCGGTTTCTAATCTTCCGGGTCAGGTTCAGGCCTACGTCGTCGACCGGAATGGCCGGACACTTCTGTCCACCGATCCCGATATAAAGCCCATCGACATAAGGGACCGCGAATACTTCGCCGCCGTCGAAAAGGGAGCGAAAACTTTCGTTTCCGGTCTCCTGGTCAGCAGACTCAACAATCAGCAGATATTCGTGTTCAGCCGGCGCCTGGAACGGAACGGCGTGTTCGTCGGCGCTGCAATGGTGTCGTTCCAAGGGAGCGACCTGCTGAGGGATGTTTGGGAGGCCGTCTCTCTCGGCACGAATTCGACTATCAGCATGATCCGCAAGGACGGAGAACTCGTCGCACGCTACCCCGCCCCCGACGGTCCGTTGAACATGAGCAAGTACGTATTGTTTACAGACTATCTTCTCTCCTCGCCCAACGGGACTTACGAGGCAATATCTCCAGCGGACGGCGAGCACCGTATGGTCGCCTATCGGGTTGTTGAGGGAACGGACATCGTTGCGCTCGCGTCGGCTGACTACCGTGTCGGGCTGGTCCCCTTCCGCAATGACGTCTTCATCGCGATCGCCGTTATGGCACTTGCTGCCGCTTCATCGCTTGCCGCAGGAGGATGGGTCAGGCACCTCGTTAAGCGCGATGTGAAGAAATCCGCCCAACTTGAGGCCGCACTTGAGGACAATCGCCTTCTGCTGCGCGAAATCCATCATCGGGTCAAAAACAACTTTCAGGCTGTGCAGGGCGTCATCCGCATGCAGCTACTGCCGCCCGAGTCACAGAAGTCGCTCTTTGACCGGATCGACGCCATGATCGCGGTCCATGAGCAAATATATGATCGCGACCAGTTCAACGCCCTGTCCGCCCGTGATCTTATCCCGTCGATCGTGGACAAACTCGTCAGCGCCTATTCTGACAACGTATCCGTACGGTACGATATCGGTGCGTTTGACCTGAGACCCGAACAGGCCACGGCCGTCGCGCTCCTGGTGAACGAGGTCGTGACAAACAGTCTTAAATACGCGTTTCCGGACGGCCGCCCAGGGAAGCTCGAAATAGCGTTCAACAAAGTGTCTTCGCGCCGCTCCCTGCTTACCATCTGCGACAACGGCGTGGGCTTCGACACATCGACTGTGCGCAAAGGCATGGGCAGCCGTATCATTCGCGGGGTCGTAAGTCAGTTGCGCGGTTCATTCGAATACAAGTCAACAGAAGGCACGCACTTTATCGCGCAAGTCGAGCTCGGTCTAACAGACTGAGGAGCAACCTCGTTAAGACTGTTTGCGTGACCTCATAAGATGCCGTGTGCGCCCCCATTTCGGAAAACCTTGAAAACACAGAACGCGCGGATAGATACCTATCATCTGCAATCCGTTGTTTGGGTGGCCCGCAACAGCCGACCTGGATGAGCAAAATGGCCGACGAAAACCACCTTCGTGACGCCCGTGATGCGGGCGACCGCCTCTTAGCTTCACACCCATCTGAAGATCCATTCGCGGCTGCGTTCAAGGCCACACGCATGCCGATGCTAATTACCGATCCAAGGCAGGACGATAATCCCATCATCTTTGCAAACCGAGCCTTCACCGAGTTGACGGGCTACAGTCAGAATGAGTTGGTCGGCCGGAACTGTCGCATTCTCCAAGGGCCGGACACGGACAAAGCGGCGATCGCTAAGATCAGGGATGCCATTTCAGAAGCGCGCGATGTCTCGGTCGACATCCTCAATTACCGTAAGGACGGTGGCAGCTTCTGGAACGCGCTGTTTGTCAGCCCCGTCCGCGATCAGGCCGGCGCAGTGATCTACTTCTTCGCGTCACAACTCGACTTCACGAGCACCAAAAGCAAAGAAGCCGAGCTGGCCAAGGCGCGCCAGCTTGCGGAAGAGGAAGTCTCAAGTCGCACTGCGGAGCTCATGGAAGCGCTGCGCGTGAAAACTGCCCTTGTCCACGAGGTCGATCACAGGGTTAAAAACAACCTTCTGACAATCGCCTCGATCATCAGATTGCAAATGCGGATGACCAGCAACGCTACGGTCGCACAGACACTTAAATCAATACTCGACCGCGTCGAGGCTCTGAGTGCCGCGCAAAGGAAGCTTCTCAATGATAACCGCGTTGGTCAGTTCGATGTGGCCGATTTCGGTCGAGACCTGATTACCGAAATCGTGGGTTCTCTGAAAAGGCCAGACATCATCTTAACTACGGACCTTCATTCTGTGACAGTCTCGGCGTCGAAAGCTTCGGCCCTCGCCCTTATCGTTAACGAACTCGTTGGTGATGCAGTCAGACGCGGCCTCAGTGATGGCGGGGGCGAAATACACCTCGAAATCCGAAGGCTCAACGGACACTTGCTCATACGAGTCCTGGACACGGTTACACCCGTCGAGGTCGACAAAGAACAAGAGTCCTTCAGCCGCGCCATGCTTGACGCCTCGATCAGGCAGCTAAGGGCAACCAGCGAGCGAGAGGTTTCCGGTCACCGCACGGAAGTTCGTGTAACGCTGCCGGTAGGAGATTAGGAAGGGCCGATATTTGCGAACCCTTATTGTCGAAGACGAAATGCTCCTGGCCCTGCAACTTGAACATGAGGTCGAGTCCAGCGGTTACAGGGTTATAGGCCTGGCAAGCGATGAAAGCGAAGCGATTGCGCTCGTCGAGCGAGAACAACCAGAGTTCGCTTTCGTCGATATCCACCTGCGCGATGGTCCGACTGGTATTGATATCGGTCGATACTTGGCCTCGAGGGGCATCCCCTTCGTTTTTGTCTCAGGCAACCTTAAACGAATTCCGGCGGACTTCGCGGGTGCACTCGGCGCTATCGAGAAACCTTACTCGGCCAACGGCCTACAAAACGCTCTGTTGTATCTCCGGGCGGTGTTATCTGGAGAGGATCTGCCACCACCTCCCTCAAGCCTGACAATCTTTCAATAAAGCATCTCCGGAGTAGCGCCGGCGCCGTCGATTATCTCACACCACTTGCTCTGATCGCATGCCTGTGCCCATCTCAAGTGCCGAGCAGCTGGTGTGTTTCGGCGACAGCGCCGCTCGCCCGCTCAGACCCTTACTGCACCGCCAGAACGTTCTGCCGGCCGAACTGGCTCTTATGCAGTCTTATCCGAGCCGCGGAACGCGGGCCTGCGCTTCGCTTGGACGCAGTCTGGTACGAGCCGCAAACGTCAGGCCAGCTTGAACGCGCCACTCGCCCCGCAGATGCTTACGGGGCGAGACATTCCTCGCATATGCCACAACCATCGACGTCCATACGTGAGGCTGGGAACTGCTTTTGACAACACTGACACGTCAAAGTGCTCCGCGCGTCCCGCTTTACGGGCGCAGGCGGGATGATTTCGATCACGCGATCGGTAGGGAGTTTTCGTGCCATCTGGTCCATCTCGAGGCTCCATGTCGAGGGTGGAATCTGAGATAGGAAGTGCTGAGGCTTGTACAAGATAATGCTCTCAAAGAGTCTTCGCTGACGCTTTCATCGGTCGTCCCTCGTTGAAAGGCCGATGGCTTCGACAACCAATCGCTTGTCTAACACCCGGCCGCTTCCGTTGCTCGGTCCGTCGAACCATCCATCGCGGCAGATTCAGCATGGTTCATTTCATCAAATGTCACGCGGTCAGATCAATTGAGCGAGTACATTTTGGACGGCCACACAGCTGGTCACGGAAGCGAGCCCGGGAGGTATACAGATCCTCTCTGGGGCGTGACGTCTTGTTCCCCATCGCAAGCACCACGTCCGGATGATTACCGTATTGCAGTTCAGCGACGAGGACCTTCTGATGTGCCCACAACTCCCGCATCTCGTGGACGTCGGTCGACGTTCCGAGCCACTCGACGATCCAGCCAGTTTCATTTCGAACCGGCGCGGCTCGGGAACCAGCGGTACTCGTCGAACCGTGCACGACAGATGGGTGGCTCAAACTCAAGAGGTCCCTTGCTTGGGACTGACCTATCGATCAAGCAGAGCCGTCAATCGATGTGAGACGGGTGCAGCCCCCCACTCTCGCCGGCCCTCTCTGCTCGAACGACCTGTCGCTTGCTGAGGGCTGGAACCAGTTATTCCCCAACGCGGTTTGACAAGCGGCGACGGATACAGCTCTGCTCTGCAACCGAAGTCGCCCCGTCCAGCTGCTGTCGGGGCGAGGTAAGGAATCGTGCAGAGGTGCCCAAAAGCCACTCCGCTCGTACGAGGGTTCTGACTGGTTTCTACGGAGGTTGATTTCTCGTCTCCTACCCGGTCGCGTCGGCGACCGGGTCGATGACCCTCGTCTCTCACATGCCACTCCTGCGGCTAAAGCAGTCTGGCGCACGAGCGGCCTCGAGAAGTGGGGAGTCGGGCGCTTCGGGTTGCCCGGATTATCACATTCTAAATTGGGGAATGGTGGCCACCAGCATCGGGTTTGGCGCCGAACGGCCGCTCGGCATCTGTCGACATTCCAGCGTCTCGGCAGGCCTCAACGAACGCTTCGCGGGCGATGGCAACCGGCGTCATTCGGTTAAGCGCCCGACGACATGTTTGAACCGCCCTATTGTGCTTGCGGCCTCTATAAATAGTCCATTCGCCTTCCAGGAAATCGAGAACGTCGTTGACAGACGCAAATACCTGCCGCGTGCCGTCCTTCATCTGAACCGAGATGGGTGCCATGAGCAGTAGTTCGGGATTAAGCATGGTGATCTCCCTTCGCCTTGATGCCATACAAAGACTTTTCAACGGCCGCGCCAGGCACGGTGCCGATCTCAAAAGCCGGCGGCGCAGATGGGATGCTCGCATCCATCGCTGGCGCTAGAAGATGGTGCCTTTCGGCGAAGGCGACGAAAAGGCCGCGAGATCGATCTCTAGAAGGCCGTTGTTCAGATCCGCGCCCATCACTCGGACGTGGTCGGCAAGCTCGAACCGATGCTCGAACGGTCGGCCGGCGATCCCGCGATGCAGATAGGCTTCGGAAGAGGTCTCCTGCTTCTTGCCGACGACCGTCAAAAGATTGGTTTGAAACGTGATATCGAGATCGTCGCGAGTAAAGCCGGCCACCGCAATCGAGATCCGGTAGCTATCGTCACCGGTCTTGGCAATGTCGTAGGGAGGCCAATCACTGATCGAACGAGCGCGCTGCGCGTTTTCGAGCAAATGGAAGAGCCGGTCGAACCCGACAGTCGAACGGAACAGTGGTGCGTAGTCGTAAGTTGTTGCCATAACCATATCCTCCTTGAGCAACATGGGTACGGAAGCGCCGAAAGACGACGCTTCCAGCAAGGCCAGCCCTACACGAGCGGCTGGCGGCAAGCGATTTGGTTAGGATGGACCGCAGTTTCAAGGGCCCATAACAAAAAAAATCGCGTGCGCATTTCGACGTTTTTAAACGACTGCATCTGCAGACTCAAAACCCCAACAGAGGGCTCAGTTCAGTCGGAACTCGCCATCCACGCGTCGCCATTCATTCGGGCCGATCAGATGGTGATGCGTATAGCGAACGGAATGCAGCGGACCGTCAAGATTGGCTTGCCAGAAATCGAGGAATTTCTGCATCTCAGGAAACTCGGGAGCAAGATCGTAATCCTGCCAGATATAGGTCTGCAGAACGGATTCGAAATCGGGAATGCGGTAAAGGATATGCGCGGTGGTCAGTCCGTAGCCGTTTATTTGACGCTCGAAATCCGATGAATATCGCATGTTTCATCTCCGTTGCCTCAACAAGCGCCAAGGTGGCGCAATTGTTCGCGGTCATCAACGAAATTCTAAACGGCAAGGAGGCTTTGTTGTTCCTTTACAGCATGTTAGCAGCCGCACGATGCGAGTGCTGATTTTTTTGATTTCACCCCTTGAATTCGAAAAATTGTGAAACCAGATGATTTGCGCAAGACGCTCATTCGAGGTTTTGCACCCGTCTGGACTGTCCGGTCCGGTGATGGGGGAACAACGTCAATAGTGTTTGTCCATTGGAGGAAAACATGTCTTTCCGACCGCTGCATGATCGCATTCTCGTCCGCCGGGTTGACTCAGAAGAGAAAACCAGGGGCGGCATCATCATTCCTGATACGGCAAAGGAGAAACCCCAGGAGGGAGAAGTCGTTTCCGTCGGACCTGGCGCACGCAATGAAGCGGGCCAAGTCCAGGCGCTCGACGTCAAAGCAGGCGACCGTATTCTGTTCGGCAAGTGGTCAGGAACCGAGATCAAGATCAATGGGGAAGACCTGCTGATCATGAAAGAAAGCGACGTCCTGGGTGTCCTCGAGGCCCAAGTCGAGCGCAAGCAGGCAGCTTAAGCCCACACCATAAATCCATCAGTCAACTAGCTGCCTATTGAGGAGTTAAGGAAATGGCTGCGAAAGAAGTCAAGTTTCATACCGATGCCCGTGAACGCATGCTGCGTGGGGTCGATGTTCTTGCCAATGCCGTCAAGGTGACGCTCGGCCCAAAGGGGCGCAATGTCGTTATCGACAAGTCTTTTGGCGCCCCTCGCATCACCAAGGACGGTGTCTCGGTCGCCAAGGAAATCGAGCTGGAAGACAAGTTCGAGAATATGGGCGCGCAGATGCTGCGCGAAGTCGCCTCCAAAACCAACGATCTCGCCGGTGACGGGACGACTACGGCCACTGTGCTTGCGCAAGCGATCGTCAAGGAAGGCGCGAAGGCCGTTGCTTCGGGCATGAATCCTATGGATCTGAAGCGGGGCATCGACCTTGCGGTTGACGCGATAGTGAGGGAACTCAAGACAAACGCCCGCAAGATCTCCAATAATTCGGAGATCGCCCAGGTCGGCACCATCTCGGCCAACGGCGACGAGGAGATCGGCCGCTACCTGGCTGAGGCGATGCAGAAGGTGGGCAATGAAGGTGTCATCACCGTCGAGGAGGCCAAGACTGCAGAGACTGAACTCGAAGTCGTTGAGGGCATGCAGTTCGACCGCGGCTATCTCAGCCCGTATTTCGTAACCAATGCGGACAAGATGCGGACCGAGTTTGACGATCCCTACATCCTGATCCACGAAAAGAAGCTTTCCAACCTTCAGGCCATGCTGCCCGTTCTCGAAGCGGTGGTGCAATCCAGCAAGCCGCTGCTCATCATCGCTGAAGATGTGGAGGGCGAAGCGCTAGCGACGCTGGTCGTCAACAAGTTGCGCGGCGGCTTGAAGATTGCAGCGGTCAAAGCTCCGGGCTTCGGCGATCGCCGCAAAGCCATGCTTGAAGATATCGCCGTTCTCACCGGCGGCACGGTTGTCTCCGACGACGTCGGTATCAAGCTTGAGAACGTCACCCTCGACATGCTCGGTCGGGCAAAGAAAGTTGCGATCGAGAAGGAGAACACAACGATCATCGACGGCGTTGGCGCCAAAGCTGATATCGACGGCCGTGTCGCACAGATCCGCGCCCAGATCGAAGAAACCACGTCCGACTACGATCGCGAGAAGCTCCAGGAGCGTCTGGCCAAACTCGCCGGCGGTGTTGCTGTCATTCGAGTGGGCGGGTCGACTGAGGTAGAGGTGAAGGAAAAGAAAGACCGCGTCGACGATGCGCTGCATGCCACCCGAGCGGCCGTTGAGGAAGGTATTCTTCCGGGCGGCGGTGTCGCGTTGCTGAGGGCCGTCAAGGCGCTCGACGATCTGCCTTCGGCCAATCGAGACCAAAAGGTTGGGATCGAGATCGTTCGGCGTGCGGTCGAGGCCCCGGTTCGCCAGATCGCTGAGAATGCTGGCGCAGAAGGCTCAATCATCGTCGGCAAGCTGCGCGAGAAGACGGACTTCTCCTACGGCTGGAACGCCCAGACCGGAGAATACGGTGATCTTTACACCCAGGGCGTGATCGACCCGGCCAAGGTCGTGCGCACAGCGCTCCAGGATGCTGCCTCGGTCGCTGGCCTCCTGGTAACTACCGAGGCGATGATTGCAGAAAAGCCGAAGAAGGACGCCGCGCCAGCACTACCGGCCGGCCCTGGCATGGACTTCTAAAGCGATGGTTCAGGCCCGTTCTCACGGGAGCGGGCCTGACGACTCCACCGATCGGCCCCGCCGGCTGGTCCACAGGTTGGTGGTGCCGCAGCTATTAAGTGAGGTAGAAATGCAAATGAAGATGTTTGACCGGCCACTTTACCTGCGTGAAAGGAAGGATCTGATCCTCGAAATCACAAACCTAGACGATGCGATCGATTTCCTTGAGGAGTGGTCCAAAGGAGACCGTGACATCATTCACGACGCAACCCTGAAGACGTGCTACCTCGCCCACGACGGACATAAGCCCCTTCAGGTGGCGCGAGACGCACTGCGCGCCTTCGCGAAGAAGAAGGGTATACTCGTGAAAACTCCCGCGGTTGCGCCGTGGATGATCAAAGCAAAGTCCGGCGGCGGGCGACTCTCGCCTTAAACCAACCTTCCCGCGAGAGGCTGCGAGGCCCGCTGGCGTCTAGCACGGACGCTTTTTCCCGAATTAAGGATATGGCCGTCGGACGGTTCGCTGTCCGGCGGCGGAGGAAGCGTCAGGCTGAACGGGTAACCTGCCGGCTTCGGGGTGGAGAGCAGATGGTTTGCCCGGGTCCCTTGTTTGGCGCGCGGGATCTCAGCGAGCCTAGTCTTAGTCTAGAGGCGACGACGCTTTACCCAGCTTCACCGACGGTTCTCGGGCCCAGACGCGCAGCTTGCCGAGCGTCGAGACGAAATCGGATATTCCCTTTTCGCCTGGAAGCTCGATTGTACCCTCATCGAGGCCATCGGCGATCCCGGCTTTTTCGATCAACGGCATCGCCGAGGGGTCGTAGCCGATGAACTTGCAATGCTGGAAGGCGTCCGCCACGAAATCGCGGGCGGTGGCTTCCTTTACGAGGTCGTCGATGGCGTCAGCCGAAGTCAGCAGGACGACGGCGTCGAACAGCACGGAGGGACCGCCATCGATCATGTGATGTGCTTCTATCCAGGTCCCGTCCGAGGCCGTAGCGCGCCCGACCTTCGGAGCGACAAGTTCGCAGGCCCCCTT
This sequence comes from Ensifer adhaerens, assembly GCF_000697965.2. NCBI lineage: Bacteria > Pseudomonadati > Pseudomonadota > Alphaproteobacteria > Hyphomicrobiales > Rhizobiaceae > Ensifer > Ensifer adhaerens. The sequence goes on from NZ_CP015882.1 coordinate 1,384,768, forward strand.
TTCCTTGGCGACCGCCGCCGTCAGGCCGTTTAACAACGCTGCATCCAGACCGTCGGTGATCAGGATGCCGAGCTTGCGGCCCTCGAAGCGTTTCGGTCCGCGTTCCACGATGCTGAGCGCTGGGGACGGTTCAAGATCCTGCCGTGTTGGCATGGCCGCATCAGCCGGGCTTGGCATCGAATGGAAGCCGAGCTTCTGGGCAACGGCGGTTGCTAGCGTTTCGTCGATATTGAGGAGATGGGACACCATCCGTTCGCGGATAGCCGGCGTTTCGACCTTGCTCAGCTCGAATGTCAGCGCGGCCGCAATGTGGCGTTGCTCGGGAGCGGTCTGGCTGATGTAGAATTGGCGAGCCTGGCTGTAGTGGTCGGCAAAGCTCTCCGGCCGTAGCCGCGCCTTCGTCCCTGTCTCTTCGGCGGGGAAATGCCGGTAGCCGCTCATCGGCGATTCCCGTGGCCCCTCCGCAAAGGAGTTCGGCTGGTAGTTCACTCTACCGATCGGATTGCGCATAGCCATGTGGCCATCCTGCTGGAAATGCGCGAAGGGACACTTCGGCGCATTAATCGGAAGATGGGTAAAATTGGGACTGCCGAGACGTTTCAGCTGCGTATCGAGATAGGAGAAGTTACGCCCCTGTAGGAGAGGATCGTTACTGAAATCGATGCCAGGCGGAACGTTCTGCGTCATGAATGCTACCTGCTCGGTCTCGGCAAAGAAGTTGTCCGGCATGCGATCAAGGACGAGCCGTCCAATCGGCTGGGGCGCCAGGACCTCCTCGGGAATGATTTTCGTCGGATCAAGCACGTCGAAATCAAAGCTGTCTGCAAATTCCTGATCGAAAAGCTGAACCTGCAATTCCCATTCCGGGAAATTGCCCGACTGTATTGCCTGCCAAAGATCGCGGCGGTGAAAATCCGGGTCGGCGCCATTGATCTTCACCGCCTCGTTCCAGGCTACCGACTGGAGGCCCAGCTTCGGCTTCCAGTGAAACTTAACGAAGGTCGACTCGTCCTTTGCATTGACGAGGCGGAAGGTGTGAACGCCAAACCCTTCCATGAACCGGAACGAGCGGGGGATCGCGCGATCCGACATCACCCACATGATCATGTGCATGCTTTCCGGCGTGAGGCTGATGAAGTCCCAGAATGTATCGTGGGCAGATTGCGCCTGGGGAAAGGCGCGGTCCGGCTCGGGCTTCACCGCATGAATAATATCGGGAAACTTGATTGCATCCTGGATGAAGAAGACAGGAATGTTATTGCCTACCAGGTCCCAGTTGCCCTCCTTGGTGTAGATTTTTACCGCGAAACCGCGGACGTCGCGGGCAAGATCAAACGACCCCTTGCTGCCGGCAACTGTGGAAAAGCGGACGAACGCCGGTGTCTTCTCACCTGCTCGCTGAAAAACATCAGCCCGGGTATAGGCGGCGAGCGACTCGTAGGTTTCGAAATAGCCGTGCGCTCCATAGCCTCGAGCGTGGACTACCCGCTCGGGGATCCGCTCATGGTCAAAGTGGAAAATCTTTTCACGGAAATGAAAGTCGTCAATCACAAGCGGACCGCGTGGCCCAACGCGCAGGGAATTTTGGTCGTCGGCAACGGGGCCGCCCTGAGCGGTGGTCAGGACGGGCGTATCGTCTTCCGCGATCTGGTGAAGCTCGCCTCCTTCCCAGCGGCGCACCTTTTGATCATGGATCGTCACAGTTTCCCGCTGCTTCAAGGTCGACTTTTCTTGAGATTTCTTGGCCATGGGGCGAACTCCGTTGTTTCGAATTGATTGGCCGGGTCACTACGCGGAGAGTGCGCACTTGCCTGTGCCGGAATGAAAAAGCCGCCGTTCACGGCGGCTTCTCCATGTCGAGTTGGACTACTCGGCGGCCTGCTTGGACGCCTTTAAGTTTGCCGCAGCTTCGCCCAGTGCCGTCAGCTTTTGATCGGTGGCGATCTCCTCCTGGAGATTGGCGTCGAGCAGTGGAACGGCTTCATCGAGACCAAGCTGGGCGGCCCATGATTTGAGCGTCCCATAGCGGGCAATTTCATAGTGTTCGACCGCCTGGGCCGACGAGATGAGGCCGGCATCGAGGGCGGGGCTGTCACGGTACTCTTCCATGATTTCTTCGCCTTCGGCGAGGATGCCTTGGATGGCTTCACATGTCTTACCCCGCAGAGGTTTTCCGATAATCTCAAAAACCTGCCCCAGCCGCTCGATTTGACCTTCGGTCTCGTCCCGGTGCTTGAGGAAGCCAGCTTTGCCTTCTTCAGAGCGCGCAGCCCGTGCCATCTTTGGGAGCGCCTTGAGGATTTGCTTTTCCGCGAAATAGATGTCCATGAGGGTATCGTGGAAGAGATCGCTCAGGACTTTCGTCTTGGTAGCCATTTGGTGGCCTTTCTCTCATTTCGAGTTGAACTACGTCAGTTCACTCTTTGAACAGTTCACAGGTGAGGGTCACCAAGTCATCAATCCGCATGATCTCAGACCACACCAAACGTTGTGGCGCCGGCTATGTTCCGGTTTCTGTGAAAAGGAGCGTCGAAAACTCGCAGTGCCAAAGATCGGCGACGCAGTGAACTCATTCTTTCTTTCTGCAAGATGCCTTTTTCCTTCTGACGATCCCGTGTTCAGGGACGTTTGAAGTTCGGCTTTCGTGAGCAGAATCGGCGCCACCAATGGGAACTCGATTGACACCGGTGGTCCCGAATAGACGGGTTGGGAAATTTAAGTTGGCCAAAACTGGAACAAACAGTGTGCCCGGCGGTTCCAAGCCGAGACTATTAGATTCCTGACAAATACAACTCCGTTTCCCCAAACGCGGTGGTCGTCAAGACGTTCGCGAATGTAGATGTGCGAAGTGAGTAATGCGAAAGATTGTCGTCATCAGTGATTTCCAGGACGGCTGGCCACCGGTTTCAACAGTCCCGACTAAGTCAGAGCGCTTGGCGGCCTGGGCATCGACTTTCGCGGATGATTTGGCTGCTCGGCCAACCGCAGAAGACAATGTCGAGGTAAAGGGTAGCTATCTCGAACGAATGCCAATTGCCTGCGTAGCCGATGGCCTAGTCGATCGGGCGGAGATCTGGAGCCATTGGCTGGCCAGCGGCCCCCCACCAACGGTAAGAGAAAGTTCCTTCCTGACACGGCGCTCGTTCCACCTCGACGGTAACACCCCTCCGTTTTCGTCGGACGACATGCTTGCTCATATCGAGATCTATGGCGCTCCGGATATTCTCTGTGTCTGGGGCCTAGGGGTCGATGAGGAAATCCTGCAGGCTTGTCGAAACAGCTTCAAAATCTATAACTCGATCGACGCGCCGGCGTTGCGGGTCCCTTTCGCCACGAGCCGCCACTTCGATCTGATCCTGACCGGATCAGAAGAGCAGAGCCGCGAGGTCGAGGCGTGTCACCCGGGCAAACGCACCGCGGTCCTTCCGATCGGTCCGGAATTTGCAGCACCGTCGATGTTCTACCCAATCGAGGGGGCCAAGCCTTACGACATAATTTATGTAGCCGCCGCGCAAGCCTATAAGCGTCACGATGTCCTGTTTCACGCGCTCGCCAAGATGCCGAAGTCCGTGCGCGCACTTTGCGTTTTCGGCTACGGCGATCGATCGGATCAGTTGCGTCAACACGCGGCGGAATTGCAGATTGATGTCGACTTTGTCGGACCTCCAGGCGTCTCCTTTGCGGAGGTCAACAGGTTGATGAATCTCGCTCGCATGGGCGTGGTGTGCGGGGTCGATGACGGGGCCCCGGCGGTCCTCACCGAATACATGCTCGCAGGTTTGCCTGTACTTGCCAACGCCGAACTGCGATGCGGCCAGCAATACATAACCCCGCAGACCGGCGCGACCGCAACGTCGGACGAGTTTCATATTGCTATTGCCCAGATGTTGTCGCGGCTTACCGACTTTAGTCCGCGCGACGCAGTCCTCCGATCTTGGACTTGGCCACACTCCATCAAGAAACTTCGCCAGCTCATTCGAGCCGAACAGTCAGCAAACAAGGAGGCGCGCGTCAATTGAAGTTGTTCGGGCCTACGAACATCTCAGCGCGGAATGAGTATGGATGTTCTAACCGCAGATCCGAAGAAAAAAGAGAGTTCTTCTAATGCTCGCGCGCCGGTGATTTGTTTTTCACACCTGCGGTGGGATTATGTCGTGCAGCGGCCACAACACCTCATGAAGCGGTTTGCTCGCGACCGACACGTCTACTTCTTTGAAGAGTTTATTGCGACAGACCACCATCTGGCCTATCTGGAAATCCATCCTTTCGCGGGCACGACCGTAAAATCCGTTAGGCCCCGAATTCCCAGGGAATGGACCGAGGCACAACGAAACACGGGTTTGGCCGGATTGCTCGACGAGCTTCTGGACCTTGTTGGTCATCCCAAGCCAGTCCTGTGGTTCTACACACCAATGATGTTTCCATTTGCCCGGCATGTCGACGCGGCCGCAATTGTTTATGATTGCATGGACGAACTTGCCAACTTCAGATTCGCGCCGGCAAATATGGTGAAACTGGAGCGTGAGCTGATGCATCGGGCTGATGTGGTCTTCACAGGTGGCCATAGCCTCTACGACGCCAAGCGCCTCCTGCATGACAACATTCATCCCTTTCCCTCCAGCGTGGATGTGGGGCACTTTCGGTCGGCACGCACGGTGCCGATCAGCCCACCGGACCAAGCGGATCTTGCTGGCCCTGTCCTCGGTTTTTGCGGAGTCATCGATGAGCGTCTTGATCTGGAACTGATAAGCGTCTTGGCGGCACGACGGCCGTCCTGGTCAATCGTTCTCATTGGTCCGGTGGCCAAGATCAGGGAAGAGGATCTTCCTCGCGCACCCAACATCCACTACCTCGGCCAGAAGGACTACAAGGTCCTGCCTGCCTATTTCTCTGGGTGGAACGTGGCTCTAATGCCGTTTGCCATGAATGAGGCCACCCGGTTTATCAGCCCGACAAAGACCCCGGAATACCTGGCAGCCGGGCTTGCCGTGGTCACTACGCCGGTTGTCGACGTCGTGCGTCAATACAAAGACATCAGCGGGGTCTTCTTTGCATCCGATGCGAGCGAATTCGTTGAGGCATGCGAAGCCGCAATGAATTTAAAGCCCCGGTCAGGAAAATGGCTGAAAGGCGTCGATGAATTTCTGTCGACGGTCTCATGGGATGAGACTCACCGGAAAATGGACGGATTGGTGCAGGAAGCGGCTGAAACAAATCTGCGCTCGATATCGCCCATTTCGCGAAAACCGGCAAAAATGAGATCTAAGCGCCGTGCTTATGATTTTTTGATTGTCGGCGCCGGTTTTGCTGGGGCAGTCCTTGCCGAGAGGCTGGCAAACAAAGGCAAGCACAATGTGCTCGTCTGCGATCGGCGATCCCACATCGCAGGCAATGCGTACGATTTCTACAACGAACATGGCGTTCTTGTTCACAAATATGGCCCGCACATCTTCCACACCAACAGCGAAATGATCTTCGACTATCTTTCGCGCTTTACCGCGTGGAGGCCATACGAACATCGCGTGCTTGCTGATGTAGAGGGCAAGCTCTTGCCGATACCGATCAATCGCACAACCCTCAATGGGCTGTACGGACTTGATTTGAAGGACGACGACGCGGCTGCCCAGTACCTCGCCTCCAAGGCGGAGCCGATGGACCGGGTGCGCACTTCGAAGGACGTCGTTATCGCGCAGGTCGGATTGGATTTGTACCGGACATTTTTCGAGGGCTATACGCGCAAGCAATGGGGACTGGATCCTTCTCAACTCGACAAGGCAGTTACCGCCCGCATTCCTACTCGCACGAACACCGACGATCGCTACTTCCAGGACACCTTCCAGGCGATGCCAAAGGAGGGCTACACGAAGATGTTTGAGAATATGCTGGATAGCGATCGCATCGATATTCGGCTCAACACCGACTTTAGAGATGTCCGGGATGAGTTCCCCGGCACGCATATCATCTTCACCGGACCGATCGACGAGTTCTTCAACTATCAGTATGGTCGGCTTCCTTACCGGTGCCTGCGGTTCGAACACACGACCTACGACCAGCGGCGAATTTTGCCCGTCGGGGTCGTGAATTTTCCCTCTGAAGAGATTCCTTACACGAGAGTGACCGAATTCAAGCACATCACCGGGCAAGTCCATCCTAAGACGAGTGTGTGTCACGAGTACGCGTGTTCAGCCGGAGACCCTTACTATCCGATCCCAAGGCCCGAAAATCAGGAGCTCTACAACCAGTACGCGCTTCTTGCACGCTCGCGCAGCGATGTGACCTTCGTCGGACGACTGGCGAGCTACCGCTACTACAACATGGACCAGGTTGTGGGTCAGGCACTTTCGACTTTCAAGCGATTTGCGGCCAGGGACACGGCGGACCATAGCTCGGGTGTTCGATGAGCCCTCTCATGAAGCCAAAACAAAAGCTCGTCATTGCGACCGATAGCTGCGATGCATCGGGCATGGGTGCCCACATGCTTATTCTCGGCGAGGGGTTGAGCGAACACTTTGAAGTTACGATGGTGTTGCCGCGAGGATGCGAGGGCAACCTTGCTTCGAAAGCCTTCGCGCTCGGCTTGGCGGTCAAAGAGTTCGACGACATCGCCGAGTGCGGCTTGTGGCTGAAATCGGTCGATGCCGATCTTATTCATGTTCACGCAGGCATCGGCTGGGAAGGCCATGGGCTCGCACACGCCGGAAAAGTCGCAGGTGTTCCGGTTATCAGAACGGAGCATTTGCCGTTTCTCCTCACCGAAGGAGAACAGAAGGCGGCGTTCTTCGAGGGCCTTGGCTTCGTCGAGCGACTGGTTGTCGTCTCCCCCGCGGCGCGGTCGACTTTCCCCAATGAGAGCGTCGATCCAAACAAGATCAAGGTTGTCCGAAACGGAATTCCACCGCTTCGCGATGGCATCGAGGTGCGGTCTGAGTGGGGTTCCCAACGATCAAACACCCTTATATCGATCGCGCGCTTCACACGGCAGAAGGACCACCTGACCTTGGTCAGGGCGATGCCTCGCGTCCTGCAACAATTCCCCAATGCTGTGCTGCTACTGGTGGGTACGGGTCCTGAAGTCGGCAATGTGAAGGATTTGGTCGCAGAGCTCGGACTTGAACGCTCTGTGTTGTTTGCAGGACAGCGCAACGACATAGCCTCGCTGCTGGCATCGGCGGACGTTTTCGTTCTCTCATCGCTGTTCGAAGGGCTGCCGCTGGCGGTTCTTGAGGCGATGTCGGTGGGGGTCCCTGTCGTTGCGACTGCGATCGGAGGCACGATTGACGCTCTTGGAGACGAGCATCCCTTCCTTGTCGAGCCCAGCAATCCGGAAGGGCTTGCTGAGGGGATTATCTCCGTCCTAGCCGATCCGGCAGGGGCAGCTCGCACGGGAGAGGCGCAGCGACGAAGGTTCAAGCAACAATTCACCGCAGCCCGGATGGTCGAGGAGACCGCAGAAATCTACCGATCCGTTCTCCATTCAGCGGTCGCCAACGAAAGAGAGCATCGAACCATGAAACGCACGCGCATCGGTTTTATTGGAGTGGGCGGGATCGCGTCCCGCCATCTCGATATTTTGGCGGAATTCGACGACGTGCAACTCGTAGGCTTTGCCGATCCCGCCATCGAACGGGCCCAGCATGCGGCAGGCCGATTTGGCGCCAGAGCCTTTACTTCCTCTGCCCAGATGCTGGGCGAACTGGAACTGGATGCCGCCTATATCTGTGTCCCCCCATTTGCGCATGGCGATGTCGAGCGAGAGCTCATTTCGGCTCGGATTCCATTTTTTGTCGAGAAGCCAATCAGCCTGCATCTCGATCTTGCCAGGGAGCTCGCCGCGGGCATTGCTGCGGCCGGCCTGATTACCGCGGTGGGCTATCACTGGCGATACCTCGACACCGTCGAGGAAGCGCGCCGATGCCTGGCTGAGAACCCTGCGCAACTTGTTTCGGGCTACTGGCTCGATCAGACTCCACCCCCGAAGTGGTGGTGGAAAAAGGAGACATCAGGCGGGCAAACCGTCGAACAGACGACCCATATCGTCGATCTCGCCCGTTATCTTGTCGGCGATATCGTCCGGGTATTCGGCCAGACGACGCATAGAAAAAGGGATGACTTTCCTGATCTCGATGTTGCCACTTCGAGCACGGCCAGCTTTTTATTCGCAACAGGTGCAATCGGAAACATTGCGTCCACGTGTGCCTTGAAGTGGGGGCATCACATGGGATTGAACCTCTTTGCAGATGGCTTGGCGATTGAACTGACAGACCATGACATCATGGTGGATGTCGGGGCGGGGAGGCCGGTGCGCCGAGCCGACGGAGACCCGGTGCGGCTGGAGGATCGCGACTTCGTCGATGCGGTGCGGGGCCGCGAAAATCGCATTCGTTGCCCTTACCATGAGGCGCTCGCGACCCACCGCATTGCTTTAGCTCTGAGCAAGTCTGCCGAAACCGGTCAGCCCATCGACCTCCACAACTTTTAGGAATTGTGCCGATGTTCAGCCGCACCATAAGATCCCTCGGCGTCGAGCGCCCTGGCAAAATGTACTTCCTGGAATATGAGGAAGAGGCGCCAGCCGACGGTCACGTACAGCTCGACACACTCTTTACCGGGTTTTCGGCCGGGACCGAGTTAACGTTCCTCAAAAACACCAACCCCTACTTTCACTCGCGCTTCGACCGCGAGCGGGGGGTTTTCATAGCGAACGAACCTGACCTGTCATATCCCGTTCCCTTTCTAGGCTACATGGAGGTGGCACGGGTCGCAGACACGAACGCCGCCGGCTACGCAACAAACGATATCGTCGCTGCAACCTACGCCCACAAGACCGGCCATGTAGCCGACCCGTTTTGCGACCTTCTCGTCCCACTTCCCACCACGATCGATCCGTTGCTTGGCATCTTCGTCGCACAAATGGGCCCGATAGCTGCCAATGGCATTCTCCATGCCGATGCCGATGCGTTCGGAACGGCACTGCCCTTCCTGGGGTGCGGTGTCATCGGTCGACGCGTATTGGTTATCGGAGCTGGGACCGTAGGCTTGCTCACAGCGCTCTTTGCCAAGACCCTTGGCGCTTGCCAGGTCCTCGTCGCGGATCCGTCACAGTTCCGCCGAGAAAAGGCAGAGGCGATGGGCATTCAGGCAATGTCAGAGGAACACGCCTGGCAACACGTGAAGACGCACTGGCACGACGGCGCTGCAAGCCGCGGAGCCGATATCGTGTTTCAGACCCGGGCCCATTCGGAAAGCCTTAACGTCGCACTCAAGGCCGTACGACCCCAGGGGAGCGTGATTGACCTGGCATTTTATCAGGGTGGAGCTGACAGGCTGAGATTGGGTGAGGAGTTTCACCACAATGGCCTTAACATACGCTGCGCGCAGATCAATCGTGTTCCACGCGGTCTTTCATCGCATTGGAGCCAACGCCGGCTTGCGGGCGAAACAATCGACCTGTTGGCCCGTGAGGGCGAACTGATCAAACAGCACATGATCACCCATGTGATCCCCTTCGAGGATGCTCCGGAGTTTCTTTCGGATCTGCTGCAGCGGAGGTTTGAGTTCTTGCAGATCGTCTTCAAGGTGGGGCCATGACGGGATCATGCCGCCCCAAGACCGTCCTCTTCGTCTTCGGCTGGTTGGTGGTGGGAGGAGAGGAAACCGAGGTTCGTCTTCTTGCGGCCAATATCGACCGTTCGCGCTACAAAATCGATGTGGTCGCATGTTTGCACAAGGACGGCATGCCCGCGCAGACGCATCAGCAGCTGCGGGCTTTGGGCATCGAAGTGGACACTGCGCCCTATTCCATGTCGCTCGAAGAGACCGTTGCCTATCTCGCCGACAAAATTCCTTCTTATGACGTGGTGGTTTCATGTCAGAATGTTGCAGACATTTACCCGGCACTTGAACGGCTGCACATTCGCCCGCCGTTGATCGAGCATGGTGGCCTGGTCCTGGAAGCTTTGAGCGGACCGAAACATTTGACCAGTCGCTATGTGGGTGTCTGTCGCTCCATTCGCGACGCCGCCGCGTCTCGAATGCCTGGGCGGGAATGTGATGCCCGAGAGATCCCATCTATGGTCGATCTCAAGGAGTTCGAGCCGAGCCGGCGGTCTGCAACGCGCCGGCAACTCGGCATCTACGACGACACGATCCTGGTCGGGTGGGTAGGGCGTCTTGATGCAAAAAAGAATGTCGAGACCTTCATCGAGGCGGCCGCGATTATTCACGCACAAGATCACACCATGCGCTTTGTGATCGTGGGAGGACCAGATGCATTCATGCCCGAGTATGCGCAGCATCTGAAGGCTCTGTGTAGCAAGCTTGGATTGGATGCCGTCTTGAGCTTCCTGGGTGACCGGGTCGACGTCGCGGACCTGCTTGCAGCGTTCGACGTGTTCGTCTGGCTTTCGCGGGATGAGGGCATGCCCCATGTCATTTCTGAGGCTGGGGCCGCCTGCCTTCCGGTCATTGCAACGGCCGACAACGGTTCACGACAACAGATCAAACACGGCCTTTCTGGCTATTTTGTCGGACATGACGATCCACTAGCAGTGGCAGAGGCCGTCACAATGCTTGCCGGATCGCCGGAGTTGCGCGCCAGCTTCGGTCTACAGTTGCGTTTGCATGTAGAGAAGACTTACAGCGTCGAAGCGGTGGTTCCGCAGTGGCAGGCGCTTTTTGACGAAGTCCTTGAGGAAAGGACGCCGTGCGCTCCGACCGGACTGTTCCAGTCTTTCTTCCAAGGAGGCTTTGAATGTTCCACCCACCGCGTCCGACCAAGGGATGGGGTGGGCCGGGGTCGGCGCCTGGATATGATAGCCTCGATAAAACACGAACAATATGCGGAAAATGATTACCGTCAGCTGGCGAGCCATCATATCCGCAGCGTACGGGATGGTTTTCGCTGGCATCTGGTCGAGCAACTGCCCGGAACATATGACTGGAGCAGTGTTTTACCGTTAATGCGCGCAGCGCGCACCACCGGAACGCAGGTCATCTGGGATCTTATGCACTACGGCTGGCCCGATGATATCGATATATGGTCGCCTGAATTTGTGAGACGGTTTGCGCGTTTTGCGGGGGCTGCCGCAAAACTCCTGCGAAGCGAAATCGCGGCCCCGCCGTTCTTCGTGCCTGTCAACGAAATCTCTTTCTTTTCATGGGCGGGTGGAGATGCTGCTTACCTCAACCCTTGGGCAGGGCGCAGGGGCTTTGAGCTCAAGGTGCAGCTTGCGCGCGCCTCGATCGCGGCGATGGATGCTATTCTTGAGGTCGAGCCTCGGGCCCGATTTGTCCACTGCGAGCCGGCCATCAATGTTTTGGCCGATCCCGAGCGACCAGGCGATCGACTTGCTGCTGAAGGCCATCGATTGGCACAATACCAAGCCTGGGACATGATTTCGGGACGCTTGTGGCCCCAGTTGGGAGGCGCGGAAAAGTATCTCGATATCATCGGCGTCAACTACTACCATAACAACCAGTGGATCCACGGCGGCCCGACGATCGACGTCGAACACCCTCTCTACAAACCATTCCGCAAAATTCTTGTCGAAACCTACGCTCGATATGGCAGGCCAATGCTGATCGCAGAGACGGGTACTGAAGGCGATCGCCGGTCCGATTGGCTGGCATATGTCGGCGAAGAAGTCAGGGCTGCCATGATGTGGGGAGTGCCTATAGAGGCAGTATGTCTTTATCCTATTGCCAATCATGCGGGCTGGGATGACGGTCGCCCTTGCGACAATGGCCTTTTGTCAGCTGAACCAACGCCACCTCTTCGCAATGTTTACAGGCCGTTGGCGGATCAGTTGTTCCATCAGGTCAAAACGATCGAGGCATTTCTTCAAGAAATTGCAAACAAACATGATGCTCCGCCCCGGAGTTCGCGTGCTTCACGGATGTAATGGCGCAAAGATGGATAGGTGTTTGGAAAGCAGGGACCAAATCCCGTCTCGAGACTTTCTGACCAGGGAAAACGGCGGATTGTCAGATGGTGGAGCGCTCTTCGGAAGAACTTGCAGAACGTCGCGCCCGTCGCGCGCAGCGCCGACAGAGGCAGCGGCTTGCGAATATAGGCCGGGCCGAAAAGATGCATGCGTTGAGATTGGCGCTGGGGACGAATGGAGGCGCGCTCACCATTCCGCGGGACCTGTTACACGGCCTCCATATCGGCTGCTCGGGTTGGTACTATTGGCACTGGAAAGGACAGCTTTATCCGGCAGATATTCCTTCGAGCAAGTGGTTTCCCATCTATGCCCAGCAGTTCCAAACGGTGGAGCTCAATGCGCCCTTTTATTCATGGCCGACGATCGCCGCGGTGAGGAATTGGCTGCGACAAGCAGGACCGAATTTTGTTTACACGGTCAAAGTCTGTGAGCTCATTACCCACGTCAGGCGCTTCGACGACACCAGCACCTTGGTCAAGGACTTTGGCTACATAGCCGACGTTCTCGGCCCCCAGATGGGCTGCTTTCTGTTTCAATTGCCTCCAAGCGTCCGTTACTCCGCCGAGATGTTGCACACCATACTGGCTCAGCTTGACCCTTCCCGTCGAAACGTTGTGGAGTTCCGCCACAAGAGTTGGTGGAATGACGACGTCTTCGACGCTTTTGAGAAAAATGGAACTATTTTCTGCTCCTGCAGTGGCCCTCGGCTGCCCGACGCCCTCGTGAAGACTTGCGATGACATCTATGTGCGGTTTCACGGGCCATATCAATGGTATAGGCACGATTACAGTGACGCCGAACTGAGGATATGGGCGGAACGCATCCGCCAAAGCGGAGCGAAAACGGTCTGGGCTTACTTCAACAATGATCGTGATGGTCATGCGATCAAGAATGCCAAGCGCCTGTCGGAGCTGCTGCTCGAGTAGACCCCCTTTGATCAGATTTTGCCTATAGCCCTATCTGGCTTGCCATCTCTATCGGAAACATTGGAGGGCCGCTGTGCGACCCCCCTTCACGATCTGGGACTATATGGCCTGTATTTTGGGGTCGAGCGGTGAGCTCCACCAGGACCTCCCGCCCGGGGCCTCCGACAATTGCCGTTCGTAGCAATGAGGCAGTTGACCGCCCCTGCGGGCATTCACTCAGCGCCTGAGATCGGCGCCGGGAAGGAGCTTGATCAAAGTGGCACGACGGAGAAGGCCCACAAAAGAGCGAGGTTCGCAGATGCGCCAGGATCTACTGAGAGGCGCGCCGCGGCGGCTTGCGTTTGCCGGGTATGCGCTAGTGCATCGGCCTCACGAAGCAGGAGTTTGCGAACTCTCGGACTTGCTCGCAGACCGGCCGCGGAAATCGAAGGGCACAGCTAACCCGACGTTGGGCGGAACCGGCCATTCGGCTTCGTGTCGGAGCAACGGCAGGATCCCTAACCACGGTTCACCCTGGACTTGTGCACGCGCTTCCCGGAGGGCGGATGACCTGGGAGATCGCGCATTCATAGCGATGAGCGAACGCGATGTGCCGCGGCTTGAGGTTTCGTCGAAGTGCGAACGCCGAGCGCACTGGTGTCGGTGTCACTATAACGGAGCTGAGCACGCGCCACAACGTCGGTCGTTGGAGCGTTTCTTGCTGACGGTGCGCACACCCGACCTTCAGAGTGATCGGCTCATTCGGGTCTGCAGATCCCCGCCTCGGAGAGCGGTGCGCGAACCGACGTGGCTTTACGCGCCTAGTCGGCAGCTTTGCCGAGTGTGTCAGCAACGTAGGCGCCGCGTTCACCCATCGGGAGGGGTATACCGGTGGTGGAGTCGACGACTGTCTGGTGTTCGAGCTCCGCGTTAATCAGAGCACCTATGATGAGGATAACCGTCGAAATCCATACCCACATCATGAAACCCACTAGCGCGCCGAGAGCGCCGTAAGTCGCGTTGTAGTTCGCGAAATTCTGCAAATAGAAGGAAAAGAGCCATGAGGCGGCGAGCCACATAAACGTGCTGAATAGGACACCCCAATTGAGCCACCGTAGCTTCGCCCGCTCGCGGCTCGGCCCGTACCGGTAGATCGAGGCCGTGCCGATAGCGACGAGGAAGAGGATCATCGGCCACCGCACCGTCCTCGTCAGGATTTCAGTCCACCGATCGAGCCACAGATACGCCAGCAAGGCGGGAATGACGCCGATTGCCACGATCAGGACCACCGCAAAAAGCAACCCGGCGAACGTGAATGCGAGACAAAGCAGCGTCCGGGTGACGAATGTCCTCTTCTCAGTTTCGCCATAGGCGACGTTCATGGCATCAAAAAGCGCCGAAATGCCATTGGCAGAACTCCAGAGCGAGATGAACAGGCCGCTGACGAAACCGAAACTAAGCGTTGTCGTCTTCTGGGATGTCAAAGATTTCAACTGGTCCGAAATCAAAGCGTAAGACCCGGGTGGCAACAGATCGTCCAGCACGCTCATATGGGTTCCGATGTCGATGGGATCGGCGATGAAGCCGTAAAAGGACACGAGGGCAGCAAGAGCGGGAAAGAGTGCCAACAGAAGATAGAAACTCACCCCCGCCGCGATCAGGAAAACACGCTCCTCGAACATTTCTGAAACAACACGCCAAAAGACATCGCGAATGCCTTTCGGCGGTATCTCTTCAGGCGTTGAAGCATTTCGCCCCCTGCCCGGTTCCACGGCTTCCCTTGACTTCGTCACATCGACCTCTTGCCGCTTAAAAGTTATCGCCTCTGCGATTTCTTCATCCGTCAATCTACGGATGCCAAGCCCCCTTAATCGTCATCGAAAAAATCAAATGTCTGCCTGCGTCGGGAGACAAGACGAAGAGAGCGATCCGGCTGAATGACATAGATCTCAGAAACGCGCCGACCGAATTGGTCTCGAAACTCGTGTGGCACGATGCTGCCCACAGGTGCTTTCGTCAGCTTGGTGCGAGGCTGGCCGCGATAGGTGATGCTACCGGGTATCGGTTCTAAGTTTGGCGAGAAGCCGTAAGTCGCGACGCCGGCGGTGCATCCGCCGAGCGAAACGCTGACAATGACCGCGGCAACTGAATTCCGCATCGTCTTTTTCCTTGATCTGGGCAGGCGGGCATCATCGCTCGACTGGCATTGGCCGCAAATCCGATAAGCGCGCTAAAAGACGGAAAGTTCCAATCGGCCCCGGACAAGTATCCCAAGCCTATGTGATGGAGTACCTCGCGCGCCGCTTTTTGATTCGTTGATTCCCATAATTGGCTCCTCTCTCAGGCCAAAACCGGCGAGAAGCTTGAACGTTCCGCAGGGCGCTCGTCGCTTTCGCCCCCAAGCGGACGCTTCCGCGCTTGTCGAGCGTAACTGCTGGAAGGGTCTCATGCCGCCGCTATCCCTCCGTGTGGCTTTCTTCGACCATTGACGGGCGAGAATTCGCCAAAAGCGCCGAAGTAAAATTCCCACGTTGCGCCGACGGGAGACACAAATGGACGAAGTCCTGCGGACGTGATGATGGCCAGAATGGGCGGCGTGACAGGGCGTCGGACGTGTTCCGAATGCTAACCCGTGGGGCCCACGATTTGTTGGGGGAGGCAGACACTCGGTTGGAACTATCGGACTTTGCTAGAGTTTCTTCGGTTACTAACCGATCTGCGGCCCGGATATAATGCAAAACGGCCCCATGGCACTCATGGCACTACCATGTTCGAGGGCTTCAAACTTGAAACGATACCTGTAACAGCTGGCCAGCTGCGGGTGCGACATGGCGGAAGCGGTCCGCCTGTTCTATTGCTTCACGGCCACCCCCGGACCCACGTCACCTGGTGGAAGGTGGCGGAGCGGCTGGCAGACACCTTTCGGGTTATCTGTCCAGATCTGCCGGGATTTGGTCAATCCTATGTTCCGCAGGATACGCCTGACCACTCCGGCTCGTCGAAACGGGCCAAGGCTGCCGCATGCGTCGAGCTGATGGGGGCGCTTGGACATACTCAATTTGCCGTTGTCGGGCATGATCGTGGCGCCTACACCGCGTTTCGGCTCGCAATGGATCATCCCGACAGCGTCACGCACCTGGTCGTACTCGACGCTGTTCCAATCCTGGAAGCTCTCGAACGAACTGGTGAGCAGTTTGCGAGAAAATGGTGGCATTGGTTTTTCTTTGCCGTCCCTGATAAGCCGGAACGCGCAATCCTTGCCGATCCGGATGCGTGGTACGGCGGCGAAATGGAACCAATGGGTCAGGCTGCCTATGAGGACTTCCGAGCCGCCACCCGCAATCCTTCCGTTGTTCACGGTATGCTTGAAGACTACCGGGCTGGGCTGGGTGTCGATAGGCAACACGACCTCGCCGATCGGCGGGCCGGCCGGTTGATCGAGTGCCCGATGTTGTGTCTATGGTCCAGGTTGGACGACCTCGCGGATCTCTACGATGATGTTCTGGCGGTGTGGACCCCCTGGGCAACGAACCTCGAGGGCCACTCCATCAGTTCAGGCCATCATATGGCTGAGGAAGCACCCGAGGAATTGTCGAAGGCACTTGCTCGCTTCCTAAGCCAAATCGAAATCTAGTCCTCTTCTGCAGCCTCACACCCGCCAGCCATCCCGCGAAGCGAAGCGGCCGTTATGTCGATCACCCTCCTCAAACCCCAATCTGGACGAACCGGTGAACAAAGGAGCCGCCAGGCGTTTCGCCGCCGGATCGCATGAAGGTAACTGCAAGCAATTCAAGGGAAAAATCAAGGAAAGTAGGGCAAACTCACCGACGACGATCTTGATCAAGTAAGGGGAAGAACAAGATCAGCTAGAAGTGAAGATTCAGGAAGCCTTACGGCCTCGAGAAGGATCGCGTCCGGCAAGAACATCGACGACTGGTATGGCCGGCAAACCTGGTGACGTTGTCTGCCCGCCTTGGCGGGGCGGACTATTTTGATTTAGGAGCGGCGGGAACCATTTGGAGCGAAGCTTTCCGCGTCCGGCACCAGATCAGAGGTTGAGGGGGCAGCTTAAAAGACCGCGTGGCACGAAGGCGACGTGGGCATTTTGAGACCCTCCGACTCCCTCGAGGGCCTCAAGTTTTTTTGAGGTGGCTGCAGCGCTCGCGCCGCTGGAGTCGAGCGAAAAGGAAGGGCAACCACTCCAATGCTCCGATATATTGCATCAACACTCCGTCTGGGCATGCAACAGGGCCGGTTTGAAAAGGGAGCCTCCGAATCCGCTCACCCATCACATCGGGTCATTGCCTTTCATCGCATTCGACATGTGCGTTTTGCATTTGTCGCTGTCGTTTGATGCAAGCGCGTCCTTTGCCATGGCGAGTTCTTTGTTGGCGTAGTCCTTCTTCATCTCGTCTTTGATGCTCTTTACGTCCTTCTCGAGCTTTGACATGTTCGATTGGTCACACACGATATCCGATAGGGCAAATGCGGGAGGCGTCGCTGCAACAAACAGCGCAGCTGCCGTTAACATTGTTTTTAGCATCGTGAATCTCCTCTTGATCCAGTAGATGTCGGACGAACCATCGAGCCAAACTCCCGTTCCTTTGTCAAAGTACACATCGTCGTGATCGAGATGTGAGCTTGCAGAAAGCCGCTCTCTGAGGTGACGCCTGAGCTCAGTCTGCCGCCGGCAGGTTCCGCGTGAAAGATTTCGCAGCGATCGTCTCCCCCCCACGCCACCCGCAGCTTCTTTGATTATCGTCAGCTGGAAATGTTGAAGTGGCTTGGCACGCGCGAGCTATGGATAGAGGCTGTCGCCTAGCGGCGTTCGGAAACGGTCATCCAAGCCGACGCGGCGGACCAGACATCGGCTGTGTCCTTCCCTTTTGGCCGTCTACTACTTCAACAGCCGCGAGAATTCCGAACGCTTCTTCATTGCTGCGATGTTCAGCACGTGACGAAGTTCTCAAGCGGCTGTGGCCCGGTGGGCCACCGCGCGTCCGATCGTTGTTTGTAGTTCTTCCTGCGTAAACGGCTTTGTCATTCTCAAGAGCGCCTGAAGTCCCTCGTCGTCGGGCAACTCAGAATATCCCGAAGCAAGGATCACTGGGAGACCCGGATAGGACGAGAAAATCAAACGTGCCAGCTCCGCACCCGTCATGCCTGGCATCGCCTGGTCGCTGATAACGAGATCGAACGTATGTCCCGATCCAAGGATCTCGAGTGCGGTGGCTGCCGAAGATGCCTCCACAACGGTATGGCCGAGATCCTCCAGCATAGCGGCTGTCCCCATACTGACGAGAACATCGTCGTCGACTACAAGTACCCTCAAAGGACTTTGGACTTGGGAAACCTCGAGCGCGGTGGTTTCCAAGGGCGTGCTCGCCGGCACGGAATCTTCGGCGACGGGCAACCAAAGCGCGACGGTAGTGCCTTCGTCCTTTCTACTCGAAAGGCTCAACGCACCGCCGGATTGAGCTGCAAGGCCGTGGACCATCGACAAGCCGAGCCCCGTCCCTTTTCCCTGCCCCTTGGTGGTAAAAAATGGCTCGGTCGCGCGCGCCACAGTGGCCTCGTCCATGCCTTCACCGCTGTCCGAAACCGTTATTCGCACGTAGCGACCCGGCTTGAGGTTAACGGGCATCGATGTTAAATCCTCCTCAGCCGACACGCCAAGCGTGCCGCCACCTACCATCGCATCGCGAGCGTTCACGAACAGGTTGAGCAAGGCAAGCTCGAGCTGGTTGCGATCGACGAGCAACGGCGGAAGAGATGCGGGAATGTGTTTTCGCACGTCGATGCCGGGGCCAAGAGCGCGGACGAGTATGTCTTCAATGTTTTGAAAAAGATCGAGGAAATCGATCGGTTGAGGTTTCAGTTCCTGACGACGGGCGAACGCCAGCAAGCGTTGGGTCAATGCGGCACCACGCTCGGCCGCCTGGATCGAGTTTTCGACCAGCCGCTCGCTCTTACCTCCCTGAGGGAGCTGCTTCTTCAAAAGCTTCAAACTGCCGAGGATCGCCATCAGCAGGTTGTTGAAGTCATGAGCAACACCGCCAGTCAATTGACCCACGGTGTCGAGCTTTTGCGCTTCGAACAGTTGCGCAAGCGCTGCCTCTCGTTCGCGCGTCCTCTGTTCGATGCGCTGTTCGAGTTCCTCATTGAGCTGCCGGAGTTCGGTCGCAGACGCCTCCAGCTCGGCTGTGCGCTCGCGGACTCGGTTCTCGAGTTCCGCATTGAGACGTTCGAGCTCGCGGGTCTTGCGGTAGAGATCCGCAAAGACCCTAACCTTGGCACGTAGGACATCCGGTACGATCGGGACCGAGACATAATCGACGGCGCCAGCGGCGTAACCGCGCAATCGGTCGGGTTCCGCCATCATGACGGCCGACACGAAGATGATCGCCGTGTTTTGGTATCGCGGATGCTCGCGGATCATGCTGACGAGTTCGAACCCGTCCTGTTCCGGCATGCACACATCGACCAGGATTACCGCGATGTCGCTTCGAAGAAGATGCTCCAGAGCTTCCCGTCCGGATTGCGCCTTCAGGAGATTTTCACCCAGATCCTGGAGGACCACTTCGTAACTCAGCAATTTCGTCGGTTGATCATCGACAAGAAGAATGTTGACAGGATTCATGCCCAAACCCTCAACGATGAAGCCACATACGAAGAGCTGCCAGCAGTTGCTCCGTATTGACCGGCTTTGCAAGGTAATCCGAAGCGCCTGCCTCCAGGCATTTCTCGCGATCTCCCTTCATCGCCTTGGCCGTGAGCGCAAGGATGGGCAGCCTGCGGAATTTCGAATCCGATCGAATGACCTGCATGGTTTCATAGCCGTCCATCCCGGGCATCATGATATCCATGAGAACGATGGCAACGCCTGGTTCGTTTTGAAGGACCTCGATGGCTTCGCTGCCGGTCGTCGCTGTCAGCACCCGCATACCCCGCCGTTCCAGCACGCTGCTTAGCGCAAAAATATTACGCGCATCGTCATCGACGAGCAACACGGCCTCCCCGAGCAGATCCTCATCCGAACTGTGCAGCTCTTCGAGCATGGTTTGCTTCGCCGCGGGCATGTCAGCTACCACCCGATGGAGGAACAACGCGGTTTCGTCGAGGAGTCTTTCCGGCGATTCCACCCCCTTCACGACGACGCTGCGCGCCATGGAGTGTAGTCGTGCGTCTTCCTCCGGAGAGAGTTCTCGCCCCGTGAATACGACAACCGGCACTTCAACGATGTCATCGTCGTCCCGAATCTTCTCCAGAACCTCAAAGCCGGTCATGTCGGGGAGCGTCAGGTCTAGAACCACACAGTCGATGGGATCGTTACGGAGGGCGACCAGAGCCTCCGCACCGGACCCCACGCTCGCAATGTCGATGTCATGGTCACCAAGGAGTGCGGTGACGCTCAGGCGCTCGGCCTCGTTGTCTTCGACGAGAAGGAGGCGTTTGCGACGGGGCTCGGCGTAGTTTCTTAATCGCGAAAAAGCCTTGCCCACGCTATGTGCGGTGGTGGGCTTGGTCATGAACGCGAAGGCACCTCGCGCGAGGCCGTGCTGCCGGTCTTCATCGAGACTGATGATCTGGACCGGGATGTGTCGTGTTGCCGCGCTCTGCTTCAAATGGCTCAGTACGGTCCATCCGAGCATGTCCGGCAAGAAGATGTCGAGCGATATCGCGGCGGGTTTGAACTCATGGGCGAGATCCAATGCGTCGCTACCGCGGCTGGCGACCAGGACCTTGAAGCCGTTGTCACGGGCAAGGTCGACAAGAACCCGCGCATAGTGAGCGTCGTCTTCGATGATCAGAAGAACAACGTCGCCGGGTTCAATCACGTCGCGATCGTCATCCATCTGTTCAGCCACTTTCTCGCCGCGCCATGCGGCTGCAGCCTCCGCCAGTTGCACCACATTGGTTGGAGCGGGAACAGATTTGAGCGCCGTCGACGCACCGACATATGTCAGCGGTAGAAAGAGCGTGAAGGTGCTGCCGATCCCGGGGGTGCTGCGCAACTGAATTTCTCCGCCAAGGAGGTTTGCTAGTTCTCGACTAATGGCGAGACCGAGCCCGGTGCCGCCGTATTTGCGGCTGGTCGAAGCATCAGCCTGCTGAAATGCCTCGAAGATAATGCGTTGCTTCTCCGGCAAAATGCCGATCCCGGTGTCAGACACTTCGAACGCGATCACTGAGGGAGCGTGTTGGAGCGAGGGGTGATCCGAAGACCAGCCCTCCGTTGCCGCGGTCACCCGTAGCGTCACGCCGCCCTCTGCGGTGAACTTGAACGCGTTCGACAGCAGGTTCTTGAGGATCTGCTGCAATCGCTTGGAGTCTGTGATGACGCTTCTGGGAACGTCGTCGCCGATCTCCACCAAATAGCTGAGGTTGCGGTTTTCGGCCTCGTGGCGGAATGGCCTCGACATCATCTCCAGCAGGTTGTTGATGAATATCTCCTCAGCATCGACCGAAACCGTCCCGGACTCGATCTTCGAAAGGTCCAAGATATCGCTGATGAGGTTGAGGAGATCGGTGCCGGCTCCGTGAATTGTCTTGGCGAACTCCACCTGCTTACCCGACAGATTTCCGTCGGGATTGTCGCTTAGTTGCTGACCCAGAATGAGGATCGAGTTTAGCGGCGTCCGCAGCTCGTGGGACATGTTGGCAAGGAACTCGGATTTGTATTTCGATGTCAGTGCAAGTTCGGTCGCTTTTTCTTCCAGAGCCCGGCGGGCTTGCTCGATTTCCTGGTTCTTGCCTTCGACCTCGACGTTTCGCTCTTCGAGCTGCTGTGCTTTTTGTTCAAGTTGCTCGTTGGTCTGCTGCAACTCTCTCTGTTGGGTTTGAAGTTCCGTTGCCAGCTGCTGCGATTGCTTCAACAGTCCCTCTGTCTGCATGTTCGCTTCAATCGAGTTGAGCACAATCCCGATCGATGTCGTCAGCTGGTCCAGGAACGACAACTGCAGGTCTGTAAAATCGCCAGCCGAGGCTAATTCGATGACTGCCTTGACCTGACCCTCGAATTGAACGGGCAGCACAATCGCGCTCTTGGGAAGTGCGGAAAACACGCCTGAACTGATCGGAACGACGTTGTCCGGCAGATTGGTAATGAGAATACGGCGTGCATCGCTCGCGCATTGTCCGATTAACCCCTGACCAAAATCCAGACGCGCCGGGTGGGTAGCATCGATCCCGTGGGCATAAGTCGACAAAAGCGAAAGTGTCGACCGGCGCTCGTCGCTATCAACCTTATAGATGACGCCCTGGTGTGCGCCGACCAGCGCTGCGAGCTCGGACAGCAGCATCCGCCCGACCAATGTCAGGTCGCGCTGCCCCTGCAACATATTGGTAAACCGGGCCAGGTTAGTCTTAAGCCAGTCTTGCTCGGTGTTGCGCTCCGTCGTGAGCCTTAGGTTGCCGATCATCGTGTTGATGTTGTCTTTCAACTCGGCCACCTCGCCGCGGGCCTCGACTTGGATTGAACGCGTCAGGTCACCTTTCGTCACAGCCGTCGCCACCTCAGCGATCGCTCTGACCTGCGTCGTCAGGTTTGCCGCGAGCAAGTTGACGTTGCCTGTGAGGTCTTTCCAGGTCCCGGCGGCGCCAGGAACGTTTGCCTGCCCGCCGAGCCGGCCCTCGACACCCACTTCGCGCGCCACGCTCGTGACCTGGTCGGCGAAGGTTGCAAGCGTACCCGTCATGTTGTTGATCGTCTCGGCAAGAGCGGCAACTTCGCCTTTGGAGGCAACCGTCAGGTTCTGCTTGAGGTCCCCGTTTGCAACAGCAGTCACCACCTTCACGATACCACGAACTTGCTCAGTCAGATTGGCAGCCATGACGTTTACCGTGTCGGTCAAGTCCTTCCAGGTTCCAGCGACACCCGGCACCTGCGCCTGTCCGCCGAGCTTTCCCTCGGTACCCACTTCGCGGGCCACACGCGTCACTTCGCCTGCAAAGGCGTTGAGCTGATCGACCATCGTGTTGATGGTGTTTTTGAGTTCGAGGATTTCCCCTTTGACGTCGACCGTGATCTTTCGGGAGAGATCACCGCGCGCGACAGCCGTGGTGACTTCGGCGATGTTGCGCACCTGGGTCGTCAGGTTGGCCGCAAGCAGATTGACGTTGTCGGTCAGATCTTTCCATGTGCCGGCGACACCGGGAACAACAGCCTGGCCACCCAGTCGGCCATCGGTACCGACCTCGCGCGCCACACGGGTCACCTCCCCCGCGAACGAGCGCAGCTGATCGACCATCGTGTTGAGCGTGTCCTTCAGGAGCAAGATTTCGCCGCGGACATCGACGGTGATCTTGCGCGACAAATCGCCGTTGGCAATCGCGGTCGCGACCTCGGCGATGTTGCGGACCTGGTCCGTCAGGTTGCCGGCCATCGAGTTGACGCTATCGGTCAAGTCCTTCCAGGTGCCCGCGACACCGGAGACCTGCGCCTGCCCCCCAAGCTTGCCCTCCGTCCCGACCTCGCGCGCCACGCGTGTAACCTCGCCGGCAAAGGCATTGAGCTGATCGACCATCGTATTGATGGTATTCTTGAGCTCTAGGATTTCGCCTTTGACGTCGACGGTGATCTTGCGCGAAAGATCGCCCCTTGCCACGGCCGTCGTGACTTCGGCAATGTTTCGCACCTGGCCCGTCAGGTTCGATGCCATGAAGTTCACATTTTCAGTGAGATCCTTCCAGGTGCCAGCAACGCCTGGAACCTGTGCTTGACCGCCAAGCTTGCCCTCGGTACCGACTTCGCGGGCGACGCGAGTAACTTCGGAAGCGAAACGGTTCAACTGGTCCACCATGGTGTTGAGCGTTTCTTTCAGTTGAAGGATCTCGCCTTTCACGTCGACGGTAATCTTGCGTGAAAGGTCGCCGTTGGCGATGGCGGTCGACACCTCGGCGATGTTTCGAACCTGAGCCGTGAGGTTACCAGCCATGGAATTCACACTGTCGGTCAAGTCCTTCCACGTGCCGGCAACGCCTGGGACTTGTGCTTGCCCGCCCAGACGCCCCTCGGTACCAACCTCACGGGCGACGCGCGTTACCTCCCCTGCAAAGCCATTCAGCTGGTCGACCATCGTATTGATGGTTTCCTTGAGCTCAAGGATTTCTCCCGACACGTCGACAGTGATCTTGCGCGAGAGATCTCCTCGGGCAACCGCGGTCGTGACCTGTGCAATGTTTCGAACCTGGGCCGTTAGATTGCCGCACATGGCGTTGACGGAGTCCGTCAAGTCCTTCCAGGTCCCGGCAACGCCTGGCACGAGCGCTTGGCCGCCGAGCTTTCCTTCCGTTCCCACTTCGCGTGCAACACGCGTTACCTCCGAGGCGAAAGAGCGAAGCTGATCCACCATCGTGTTTATGGCCTCTTTCAACTGCAAGATTTCGCCGCGGACATCGACGGTGATCTTTTTCGACAGATCGCCGTTGGCAACCGCGATCGTAACCTCGGCGATATTGCGCACCTGTGCCGTCAGGTTTGACGCCATCGAGTTGACGCTTTCGGTGAGGTCCTTCCAGACGCCGGTGACTTCAGGGACCTGCGCCTGGCCGCCGAGCTTGCCATCAGTGCCGACTTCACGGGCGACGCGCGTGACTTCCGAGGTGAATACGCTGAGCTGTTTGATCATCGTATTGACGATATTCGCGGATCTTAAAAACTCCCCCTTGAGGAGGCGACCATCGACGTCGAGCGGAACGGTCTGCAAAAGATCGCCTTTGGCGACTGCGGCAATCGTACGGGTTACGGCAGCCGTGGGCCATACGAGATCATCGATCAGCGTATTGATGGAGTCTTCCATATCGGACCAGGACCCGTCGGAAAGCCCGAAGCGGACTCGGGTGCTTGTGCGTCCGTCGCGCCCCACCACTTGACCAACGTGCGCTAGCTGCTGAGCCATCTTCTGGTTGGCGGCGACCAGGTCGTTGAAGGTATCGGCTATCTTTCCTGTGATACCATCCAGGTCAAGCCTCATCCTGACCGAGAAGTCTCCTCGCTTCATCGCGAGCAGTGCTTCGAACAAGGCGCGTGCGTCTTCGCCCGCCATGATTGCCGGGTCCAGAGGATCGACTGAGCCCATATTGTCACGCCGGACATCGCCACTTTGTCTTCCCACCTTGGTGTTCTCCGTTGAGGCAAGATAGATCTAGCGCTCGACCCACAAATTGCCATGGGCACCGCGCGGCTTGTTGGAACGCTCTGGTCCAATGGGACGCGATGCCTTCGACGAAGAAAAGCCAAGTTGCACAAAGCAGAAGAGGCGGGGGACATCCCGGTCAATGCCGGGCCACTTGTCTCGGCCCCCTTCTCAACATCAATGGGTGGAATGCAGACAGTACAAGGCGGTGGAAATTGTCTCCCCCGACCCAAGGTTGGTCGTAAGATGTTGGCGACGGTAACGGATTACATGATTCTACTCCTGAGTCGGCCGGATGTTGCCGACCGAGATCGCACCGGAAAGTACGCCCCTCCTGAGATCCGATCTTCCTCTTTCAATCTCGACCACGCTGTAAAGTTTTTCGGATCGAAACGCACTTGCCTGCAGCGTCGTTACGTCCTCCGCAGGAGCCGCGTCGACCTCCATGAAATCCAGCTCGCCGCCGGCCGCCACAACCCGGGCATCCCCGGCAGTGCGCGCAGCCACCACAACCACGCCGTGCGATGGAGCGTTTGCCCAGCGGGGATCATTTGCCTCCGCAATGGGAACAAGCCGGTAGACGTTGAGGGTTTCGACCGCTTCACCAGTCGCAACAACTCGCGCGTCCGCCATTTGCGCCTGGCTTTCGAGCGAGCGTCCGAACGTGGTTCCAGGTGCTGTTGGCTGGCTATTTCTGTCATCCGTTCCATTGTCGTTCGACATAGGATCCTCCCGAAGTATTCACCGTGGCCTTTTGCCTGTAGGGATCAGATTCTGCCGTCACGTCGAGCCGTAAGCAACGGTAGGATCGCTGCACCCGGTGCTCCGGGACGAAAGTGTTGAACCACGCGGGCGAGTACGAGCGTTGTCGCCGCCGCTATGACGATCCTCAACCACAGATGGACGTCCCGGCGCGATGGAACGTCCAACCCCTCTGTTTTCGCGTGAATTGGCACCAGCCGCGCCTGCAATTGAGCGAGCTCTCGGCGCAATTCTGCGATCTGCTCCTGTGGGGAAGGGGAGGCTTCCGGCACCTGCTCGTCTGCAGGGCTTTCTTCCTCGAGCTCAGCCAGATGTTCTTGCAACTGCGCGAGGTTTTCAAACCCCTTTGCTTTGATATTTACCATTGCAACTTCTCCATCGGAACGAACTTGGCGGCCGGCCATCAGTGAAACCCGCACGAGAGACGGTGGTTCCGTCCAAATGTGAAAAGACACCTGCGCTCGTTCAAGGGTTGATAGAGTTCATCGCGCCAGACGCCGGGAGGAGTTCAGGTGGCGAATTGCTTGCAAGCCTGGGCAAGGCAGTTCATAGGCGATGAGCCTGTGGTTAGAGGGCCCCCCGCGAGAGGATTGTTACGTAACCTGGGTGAAGCGCGCGCAACGACGTCGGCTGCACGGATCTTCAGGAGTTTCCGATCCTGCGGCAACGGCTCCATGTCACGCCTTTTTGCCTGGCCGACGACGTACCCTCCGTATGAAATTCCCAGGAACATTTTGAAAGGCCGAAGGTTTGCGCGCCAGTGATAGCGAATGCAGGTCCTTGCACTTCGCTGCCTGGTCGCTCCGTCAGATACGAGGTCCGAGATCATGACATACATTGCATCCCCAAGGACTGCGAAGGGCACGTTGGAGAGGTCGGCCGACTGTTACCAGTGCTTCTCGTCCATTCTTTCAGCTCATGAAGGGCGGGACAGTTGGCGAGACTTTGAAACCGAATTGGTCGCCGCGGCCGTCGAGGCTGGATGGGAAGAAGATGAGGTTCGCGCAGCTTTGAAGAGATTTCGCTCGGCCGATGAGGCCGCGAGCGCGAGTTCAGCAATGCCTGACGCCGAACAAAAGTCGTCCTCCGCGGCGCTCTCGGCTCAAGGGCCGAGGGATGAACAACCCGAGGGCAACGAGTCTGCGCGAGGGCTTCAAGAGAGTGCCCAACGAGAGGAGCGCCGGATTGAACTCCAAAAAGGAAGCCCCCTGGCAAAAGGGGAGGAACGTTTCGAGGAGCGTTCGCGAAGCTCCGACGGCAAAAGCGCGGGAGAGAAACAAGACCCTAAGGCATGAGGTGTCGCGATACGGGCGGGATCGTGCAAATCCCTTGTTGGCTCACCCTCACCTGTTCAATGTGGAAGCCTGCAAGCACGGACGCATGTCGAGCGGTATGAAAAGACTTACCACCACAAGCATCGCTGCGGCCAAGCAGGAGGCGATTGAAGCCGCGGGAGTTGCAGCCGATACTGTTTCCGCAGGCGCCTTTCTCGGTCCTGGTGGTTGAACGCGGTGCTTTGCAGGGTGGGTTGGCGGCGTCCAACGAAACACGGCAATGACTTTACGCGAAGAGTGAGAGCAGTGGTCCGCAAGCATTTCTGATCCTACGAGGGGCAGGTCATTGACGATGACTGTGGCTTTTTATCTCGCTGGAAGAAACCACCTGGCAATTAGAGGATGGGACTGCTCGAAATCAAGGAACCGAACATGCATCTTATCCAGATCTTACTGCCTCTCAAACGACGGGATGGGCAACCGTTCGGTTCCCAAATGTTCGATACCGTTCGGCAACAACTTGCGGAGGCCTTCGGCGGCATAACGTTTTACAGGAATGCTCCCGCGGAAGGAAATTGGGTATCCGGAGCTGAAATGGAGCGTGATCAGATCGTTGTGGCGGAAGTAATGACAGAAAACCTCGACCAGCTATGGTGGCGGGTTTATCGCCATGAATTGGAGTGCGCGTTTGGCCAGCAAGAGATTGTCATTCGAGCGTTGCCGATCAAGCGGCTTTAAGTTCTTTCGCCGTCGCTGGAAGCATTGTTGATCAGGTTCACAAAGCAAGGATCGGGCTGCCAAGGCAGGCCTGTATCGAGCTGAAACTCGCCCCTGCCCGCAGTGACAAAACTTGAACCCATCAATCGATGGGAGAATGAAGGTGGCGTAATTGCACACTCACCTTTTGAGCACTCCTTTTGAGGCTTCGTCGAAGCCCGATATGGCGCGCACTCCGCTCCTTTTTTGCGAGGTGTCGGTGCGCATTCGGCCCAAACTCGCAATCCAAGATCTTGGCCTCCAAGATCTCGCCTTCACACGAAGGGTCTTCGAAACGGCTTGCGCCAAAACGCAACATTCCACGTACCAGCAGGCCCGCTGACCTACTTGTAAAACTTCATCGCGAGAGTATCGGTTTGGGAATACGGATGAAACCTCCCTACCAGAACGCTATCTGGTTCGGTACCGCCGGGTTCCGCCTGCTGCTGAGGGCAGCTCACCCAAGTTGCGGCAAACGCGACAGGGTAAAGGTCGGGCGGGCCTGTGCAAACCTGGCGTTTTCAAAAGCGAAGCGAGACAGGCTCTCGATTCCGCCATCGGGCTTCAGTCCCATATGGCCGCGTAAAAGTCTCGGGCTGGTGGTCCTCCGCCGACGAGGGAACATTCCGCATCGGCAACCGTTCTCGAATACCGATGATCAATTCCCGAAACGGATCAAAGGCAGGGCTTCCATCGATAGTTTTAAGAAGGGAGTCCTATTGTGTAGCACGGTTCGTATACCACGCGCGCTCTAAGACCCCGTCCAAAGGGACGGGGTCATTTCTTTTGGCGCGCAGGTACTATTTCAAGATGCGAGTGTTCTCACTTTGTCTTGATACCGTTTCCCCGATAGAGGGTTAGGCGCAGGGCTCCCACAAATGTCCCCAGTGAAGTCTCTCGACAAGATCCCCTAGCCTCGTCGCGCCCCGACGGGGCCATTCCTTTTCATGCCCCCAAGATTTCGCGGAAGCAGTTTGCTTCGTTTAGACACGACGGTCGCAGCATCTCGTTGTTCAACCGGAGGAACTAAAGCTCGCCCTAAACGGCGCCCAAAACACTCAGGATAGTACCCTAGCCCTGCAGGCAAGTTTTTAAGCCGAGTCGTCCGACGGAACCTTTCTCCTCACCAAAGATTACATAACATATAGCTAAATTAGTGAGGTCGAAATGAACACGATACATAGACTTCTGATAAGCACCGGTCTGACCGTGGTGTCGGCAGGTTTCTTATTCATAGCCGTCCCGGCGCAAGGGCAAATCGCCGAGCGCTCCATTTTCCCGGGTCAGTGTGGTCCGATTGGAGACGCAAACAAGATCAATGGAGCCGGAGGAGCACAATGTGAGCGATTGCCGGCGACAAACGCAATCGCCCCGACAACGAATGGCACAACGGATCGGACCGCCACCGGTCCGGGCGGTAACACCAACCCGGGTACCCCTGTTAGCGGCGGTGATCCCGGCACCGGCAGTGGCGGTGATCCCGGCACCGGCAGCGGCGGCGATCCTGGCACCGGCAGTGGCGGCGATCCCGGCACCGGCGGCGGCGGTGATCCTGGCACTGGCAGCGGCGGTGATCCTGGCACCGGCAGCGGCGGTGATCCGGGCACCGGCAGCGGCGGCGATCCTGGCACCGGCGGCGGTGATCCCGGCACCGGCAGCGGCGGTGATCCTGGCACCGGCAGTGGCGGCGATCCTGGCACCGGCAGTGGCGGCGATCCCGGCACCGGCAGTGGCGGCGATCATGGCACCGGCAGCGGCGGGGATCCCGGCACTGGTTCAACGGGTGATTGAATAACAATCAAAAAATCCCGCCCCCCCCGCGGGCCTACTTGCCCGCCCTCTGGAGGGGCTGTCTTTTACCGTTGCCTACCACTCCAAAAACTATGCGCCTGATGGCCTTAGCGAAACTGAGGCCCAGCGCCATCGCCGCAACAGAGACAGGAACGGATTAAGGTCGGGAAGCAGAAGCCCAATTCGGGCCCAGCGCTTTTCCAACCTCCTGGCCCAACAAAGCACTTCCCGGCCCCGTCGTTGACTTCAGGACCGTTTCTTATTGGGAGGCCAGGAACCTTTTCATAACGCAAGCGTTTCTCAATTGTCCTGATCCCGTTTCCCCGATCGAGATCAGGCCCGAGCTTCACGATTGTCCCCAAGTGAAGTCTCTTCGATAAGCGCCTCTGGCCTCGTCGTCCCGCGACGGGGCCATTCCTTTTTGTGATCGCTCGGTCGCTTCCAGGCTCCGTTTCTCCGTGCCAGCCCCTAGCAATAGACTATTCGCGCAGCGATTTTATTACTCCGCCCTGGACTGACAACGACACCAGAACAGCCTTTCCGTCCCTGCGGTTCGCTTTCAGACGCGGGGCCAAGATCCTCCACATGGGACCTTGGTCCCACAGGCGCTGACAAAGGTCCCATGCCAGGCGTCGGACGGAACCATTTCCCTCACTCAAGTTTATTTTGCATGAAGCTAATTTAGTGAGGCTAAAATGAACGCGATACGTGAACTTCTGATAACCACCGGTCTGGCCCTGGTGTCGGCCGGGTTTTTATCGACAGCCACCCCAGCACAAGGACAGATGATTGAGCGCTCCGTTTTCCCCGGGCAGTGCAGTCCCCGTGGGCCGGCAAACCGGATGGTCGAGGCTGCAGAAGAACAATGCGAGCCGCTGTCGGCCGCGGTGACAAGTGCAATCGTCCCGACAATATCGAAAGGCAATCCGGGTAAGACCGACACCAAAACGGGTGCTGGCAGAAACCCAGGCACCCCATCTACCGGTGGCGGCGGCCCCGGCGCTGGCGATCCGGGCCACGGCAATGTTGGCGACCCCGGCACGGGCGATGGTGATCCGGGCCACGGCGGTGGTGGCGACCCCGGCACGGGCGGGGGTGATCCGGACCACGGCGGTGGTGGCGACCCCGGCACGGGCGGGGGTGATCCGGACCACGGCGGTGACGGCGACCCCGGCACGGGCGGGAATGATCCGGGCCACGGCGGTGGCGGCGACCCCGGCACTGGTGACGGTCCCGCTCACGGTAGTGGCGATCCCGGTCACGCAGGTGAATGACCAGATTAATCGTGTCCAGCGGGTTACGCGTGAGCTTCGCTCCTATCGATCCGGGCGGCCGCTCAGTTCCCCGCCCTCAGAGTAGGGCCAAACATGACTGAAGGCGACGTCAGATGGACGCCAGCGAAATCCCGTTCTTCGTCTCTGACCTCATCGAAGCAGCATGCGACTCCTGCTGTCGGCCACGACAGCTACGTGATTGGCGAAGTTCAGGAGGACTCTTCAACGCAGGAATTGCTGAGCCGAACGGAGATCGCGCCACCTGAGGTGGGGAGTTGGTGGCCGATCGGCCTATAGAGCTAGTCAGCATTCGCGCCCATCGTGTCCTTGAGGAGGCAGAATTGAAGGTGGGAAGCCACCTTTTTCGTCGGCCGAGGTTACAAGGTCTGCTTCTGATCCCTCGTTGACACCGCAGCCTTGTGGGCTCGTCAGTCGCCTTTCGGGGCCAGCTTTTTCGCGATCAAACCTCCGTATGCGGAACCCGCCCCACCCAGGCCCGTTGTACTGGAAAGGAGTATCGCTATGGCAACCAAAGACACCAATGCAAAGCCTGAGCAGGCGAAGCCGGAAGACGTCCATCACCCCGCCGATCGCAAAAAGCACCGCGACGAGGAATCGATCGCGCCGCCAACCGTTCAAGGTCCTGACGCCAAGGATACGAGTGAAAAACCGGAAGTGAACCCTGTCACTGGTGTAGCGACCTAAGCTCAGGCCTCTTCTACTTGTCTTGCGCGACCGTTCTGGCATCTTTGTCGTTGCTGTTATGCCGACGACCGCCCTCGGCCCGTTAACGGCTCGACCCCTGTTTCCTAGCGCACGCCGTGACCCGTCAAGAATGACGAGGGCTTTGCGAGAGCATTTTGTCGCAAATGCCGACAATGTTGATGCTCGGGGTCGTTCTCGTTGCCTGCATTGGTGTGGGCACGTCGTCTGTGTCCTTTTCCGTTCTCAACGCGTCCGCCGTCATTCGTCAGGCGGTCAGCACAACCTTGATGCAACCATCCCTCTTATCGCGGAAGGTCTCGTAGAGACCGGGACCATCCTCAAGCGTCGCACGGTGCGTGATGATAAAGCAAGGGTCGATTTCGCCCTCTTCGATCCGGCGAAGCAGCTCGAGCGAATAGCGATTGACGTGCGTCTGCCCCGTGCGGATGGTCAGCCCTTTATTCATCGCCGCGCCGAACGGAATTTTGTCGAGAACGCCCCCGTAGACGCCAGGCACGGAGACGATTCCCCCCGGCCGACACGCCATAATCGCCGCGCGCAGCACGTGGGGTCGGTCGGTTCCCATCAGTGTCGCTGCTTTAACTTTGTCAACGATGGCGTCGAACGAGGCGGTGGCATGAGACTCGGCGCCAACTGCGTCGATGCACTTCTCCGCGCCATGCCCGCCAGTCATTTCCTTGATATAATCGGGAATCGTGCAGTCGATTTCATCGAAATTGATGATTTCGGCGCCAGCCGACTGCGCCAGAGCGAGCCGCTCCGGTACATTATCAATGGCAATGACGCGGGCGGCGCCCTGCATGAATGCGCTTTTAATGCAAAACTGGCCGACCGGGCCACATCCCCACACCGCGACAATGTCGCTGGCTTCGATCTCGCAATTCGCAGCGGCCATCCAACCGGTTGGAAAGATGTCGCCGAGAAAGAGAGCCTGCTCATCGGTCATTCCGCCCGGAATGATGATAGGCGAAATATCGGCATAGGGGACGCGGACGTACTCGGCCTGACCGCCGGCGTAAGCGCCGGTTAGATGAGAATAGCCGAACAGACCCGCTGTCGGATAGCCGAATGCCTTCGCCGCGTTCTCGGGGGTGCGATTGCTGCGCTCGCATAGAGACCAGTTGCCTTTGAGACATTGCGGACATTCGCCACAGCAAATCGTAAAGGGCACGACGACCCGATCACCAACTTTGAGCTTCTTGTTGTCGCTCCCGACTTCGACGACCTCGCCCATGAACTCGTGACCCAAGATGTCGCCCTTTTCCATGAATGGGATGTATCCGTCCATAAGATGAAGGTCCGAGCCGCAGATTGCGCAGGCCGTCATCTTGATGATCGCATCGCGGGTGTCCTCGATCTGCGGGTCGGGGACGCTGTCACACCGGATGTCGTTCTTACCATGCCAGCAAAGGGCTTTCATCGTGATCTCCTTTGGATCAGTTGGGTCAGACCTGCCAAGCACCTTGGTCTTCGTCGTGACGACGAGCAGTAGAGCAAGCAGAGCGATAGTGAAATCGCGGCGCCCGCCTGCACGTCGATCAGCGATGCCGAGGCAGCCATTGCCCCGGCAAAAAGGACGTCGAGGAAGAGGTAGAATGCAAAGCTTAGCTGAAGGACCCTCAGGAAAGCGTTTCGAGGTCATCCCGTTGTCGTCCACCAAGGGCGGCTGCGGCACTCGCTATGAATGCTCCGATGATGAGAGATAAGGCGCCGACAAGGGCAAATGTCGCAGCCGCCTTTCGGGCAGCGTCAGCAGCTTTCTGAGCGGCGACCTTGGCCTCTTCGATCCGCGCAAGTACCGTATCGACCCGGGTTGTCGCATCGGCCTGCGATAACCCGGTACGTGCCGCGACCAACTGGACCAGATACGTCTTGTCCTCCGGCGACATTTCGCCAGCCGCAGCGCTCGCGACCAGAATTCGGGAAGCTTGCGCTGCTGCGGCTCCATCGCCCTCGGCGCCCGGCGCCGTCAGGCGAGCGGGATCGGTTGGACGGAAAAGGGAGTCGACAAAATAAGACGGCATCCCGTTCGAATCGCCCACCTCAGGACCGCTCGTTGCGCCCGCTGACGCCCCAAGGGCCGCGCCTGACGCGACTGAGGAAACTGCCTTCACCCCCGTTCCGACTGCAGCGGAGGTTGCGGAGCCGAGGACGAACACGACAAGCATCGTTGCTAGCGCCCAGGCCAGAAAGCCATGCGCTGTATCACGGAAAAAGGTCTCGTCGGTATGAAGCCCGACCCATTTGGTGCGCAAGCGCCCGGTCAGATAGCCGCCCAGGCCCGACGAGAGCCATTGGACGATCACCAGCCAGATGGCGCTTGAGACCGCGAAAGTGGTGGCGCTGGCGGATTCCCCAGACCACGGTGATATCAATGTAAGGCCAAGGCCGGAGCCAACGAGCATGAGAATGAGCGTCAATGTAGAGGCCGCGAAGGCACCTGCAATGATCGGCGCCCAGCTGACGGCTGGAACAGATGATTCGGCCGGCGTTGAAACATCGGCAAGCACTGACGGTGCCATGGCAGCCTCCTATCGCATGAAAAGCATCAACAGAATAATGATCGGTATCGGGACACCAAGTAGCCAGAGTAGAATACCGCGACCCATCGACGTACCTCCTTAAGCTAAACGCGGCCCAACCGCTGCTAACCATGAAACCAGATCGTGATTGTTCTGGAGCGGTTACGGTTGAAAAGCGCCATCACCCAAACATTGCCGCATGAAAAGGTTCCATGCCCGTCGGCAAAAAGGGTGATGAGATGCCTCGGTTGCGTGCAGTCTGCAACGGTAGGGGCGTTTTGGTCGTCCGGTCGTGTGCCGTCGCAATGCGCCACCGACCATCCGACGCCGATGCGAAATGAAAAACCAACTATGTGCGCGGCTTTCGTTGAGGTGGTCTACTCGGCCGCCCGCTTGGACGCCTTCGGGTTTGCCGCAACCTCACCAAGTGCCGTCAACTTCTGATCGGTGGCGATCTCCTCCTGGAGATTAGCGTCGAGGAGCGGGACGGCCGCATCGAGGCCAAGCTGGGCGGCCCACGATTTGAGCGTCCCATAGCGGGCAATTTCATAGTGTTCGACGGCTTGGGCCGACGAAATGAGGCCGGCATCCAGTGCGGCCGTGCCCTTGTATTCTTCCATGATTTCTTCGCCTTCGGCTATGAGCCCTTGGATGGCTTCGCAGGTCTTGCCGCGGGCAGATTTGCCAATCAGTTCGAACACCTGCTCGAGACGCTCGATCTGTCCTTCAGTCTCATCACGATGCTGCAGGAAACCAGCTTTGCCCTCTTCCGACTGGGCGGCGCGGGCCATTTTAGGAAGGGCCTTCACGATTTGCTTTTCGGCAAAGTAGATATCTTTCAGCGTGTCAAGGAAGAGGTCGTTCAATGTCTTCTCAGGCATTTTAGGGTCCGATCATTTTATTGAGAGAGACCTACCCAACCATCGAGCAGGAAGCACGTTCCGTGGGTCAGGAAATAATCACGGGCTGTTGACACTGCCGGCAACGGCACCTCTGTTGCCGCTAGCGCGCGCCACGGTCCGCTCCTAGCCGTCGCTCAACGAGCCATCCCGCATTCCCCCCAGATGCCGTCAACGTAGACGATTTGCTCGTCTCTGGATCATCGCGGCTAACGCAGCGAGTCGACTTTGCCGCAGCTTGACAATGAAAGTATCAATGTCGCGTCCGAAGTTCGACCATGCTTTGTCGCCGTCGATACCCTTATCGATCACGCCGGCCTCTTCGATTTCGGAGCGCTCCATGTTTATGCGTGCAAGGGAAATCTGCAGCAGGTCCGGGCCAGTGATCATCGCCCCACTCCCTGCTGTCGAAGGTTCATCGTTCCATGAGTAGGTTGGCGCGCTGCGTTGTCCGGTTGCGCCGCCTCTTCCTCCTCGACCAGCTTTTGGTAGCAATCCTCGATATCCTGCGCGATGCCGTCGGCGTCGTAGAGGTAACCATCTGTGCCGCCGTCAGTTTCAATGATCTCAGCCAGTGAGTTCATTACCACGCGACCAAGGTGTTGCAGGGCGTCGCGATGATGATCGGCGCCTCCGCCCGCGAACGCCTGGCGCGCATCGTCGATCGCCTGACGCATGGCTTGAAATGATCCGTCAGTATGCAGCTTCGTGTTCACAGCACCGCCTCCTTAACGCCCGGCTTGGTGCAACAGATGAATCTTTCGCCCGAGCCCAGGAGGTGGGGCGGACGTCTTCCACGACCAAGGTCCTTCTCCCCGCGAAATCGGTCAGAAATTCTGCGCGGGCTGGGCTACCGCGGAATTGCGAGCCCGCGCAGGGAATCGGAACACCGTTATCAGGGCTACCAAGGCGGGTGCGCCGCATGGTTCGGCAAGCCGCGAGCGCGGCGGCGAGTGAGCGTAGCGCTGCCACTCCACCTGTCGATGAACGACGCGGAAACATTCGAACATGGAAACAGCCAGAGTAGCTGCCATCGCGATGGTCGGCGCAGCAGCGGAACCTGGTTTTTCTCGAGCGCTGTCGTGAACGGATTGTCAGCGCTAGGACATCCAAAAGTAAATATCCGCCGGCCCTTTTACCTGTCTATGCTCCTGTCTTGGAATGAGGGTCGGAGACCGTCTTCGACTCAGGGGACCCACGAAACCGCAGAAAAATCGATAGGACGACGAGAACTGCAGTCGATAAGAATTCCGATTGCCAATTTTGGAAAGACTCAAACCACAACCTCGCACTGAAGAATTGTTCGCCAATCGAAGGTGCTTGCTGCCCATGCAGCATGGCCTCAACCGCCTGCGCAGACGCGCTCTCCCTCACGTGCATTAGAAAGCTGAGTACGAAGAGGAGAAACAATGTCCAACCGAGCGAATAGGAGTAGAGAGAGCTTGCCATGCCGCCCATTCTTACGGGCAGCGGTGCTTCGGCGTTGTCTTGGTCGTCCGCAGGGTTGCTATTCTGGGATGACGGCTCGTCGGGATCTTTTGACTCTGCTGAGCCGCGTTGGAACAGGAACGCCGTAAGCACCACATAGGCACTCATCTGCAAAAACTCCGACTCCCAATTCTCGAACAAGGCGGAGAGGAAATGACCGCTTATAAGGTAAGCTGGCAGCGTTACCATTTGCCCTCCGTGTTCGGCCAATTCGTCGTTATAGACGTGGAGTCCGGTAAAGAGCATGCCCACCACCGTGCCCAACGAGGCCAGCAGCAATACGATCGTCAGGCCGTTGTCGCGCAGTATTTTCATTCAGATCTCCACAATTAGCTAGGGATCAGACCCATGCCCGCAGTCACGCCTGCCGGTGGGTTTCTCCTTTCGTGCCATTAACGAAGGCCGCTCAGACATGGCTGGACGTGCGCCGCGTTGCGGTGTGTATAACGCGGAGCAAATGGCGAAGGTCCCGCAACTACAGTTAAGACAAATGTTGGCGATCATTGCTTAACCTGATGGTCGGTCATCGGCCATGCCTCAGGTTGGAAACTCTTGGAAGAGGAGTACCCGTGCCACCTCGATCTCGCTGCGGCCCCCCTTGCTGGCCACCCTGGTCGTTGCCTTGGTCACCCCTGGCGACTCTGCTGGCCGCCGCCCTGCGGAGCAGGGTGGTTCCGTTGATCCTGCCATTGGATACTCCGTTGTAGCTGTGGCCTTCCAAACCGGGGCACCTCCAATCGGTTCCTCAAACACAATGTTATTTTCTAGAGAGCGTCGACAGAGAAGCCAGCAAGCGCCTAGCCCTACAAGCGCGGCAACGTCGCCCTTCGGGGCCTCAACACCCCCGTCCGCACGTGGCATGAGGAACTTTTCTCGCCCTTCGCGACTGGATGCCCAAAACATAACTTAGGAGGCACGTCGTTGGATTTCGAAGCAATAGGGCGCTCGCGCTTACTGATACAATTGCCCACGTATCGTCCCCAGATCGAGCTTTTGCGCGTTCCCGAGCTGAAAGATCTCCTGCGCGCGTACGGATTTGCGGCTCATCAGCGCGACCAGGTGCGGGCAGTTGAAGGCCGGAATTCCAGTCATGTGGCCGAACTCGACTCCGATTGCGCGCGGATCGAGGTCGATGTCACCCGATTGCTTAAGAACGTGGTCACAACACGCTAGGCGGCCATCCCTCCGGTTCTGAGGTTGAAGCGACTGCGCGGCAGCCCGTGTATCGATATGACAGTAGGAGAACATCACATGCCAAATTTCTACTTCAGGACAACTGATCAGGAAGGGTTCAGCGCCGAAGATCGGGCGTTCGAATTCGCAGATGAACAGGCGGCGATCAAAGAGGCAAAGGTCACCCTGGCGGAGATGGCGGCTGACGGCCTTCCGCAGGACCCAATTTCTATGATCAGCATCCAAGTTCTCGATCAGCATCATGCCCTGCTGGTGGAGCTGAGATTGGTTCTCGAAGTCATTCCGAGCACAACTAAGGTGACTGCTGCAGATCGATAGATCGCCTCAAGCGTATGCAGTGGAACTATCGAAGCAACAAATGATAGGCCGGGCGACCCAACTGCATCTGAGACCGTCCGGCCTCTTTTACCGCACCCGCAACACTTGCTCGCACAGATCGTTTCGGATGGCAGTGGCGGCAACGCCCGCCTGCCCCATTGCGCGACTGATTTGGTCCAACCCCTGTACAACGTCGCCCGCCGCGTACAAGCCGCTCACGGTCGTCCTTTGATGGGCATCGACGGACACGCATCCTTCACGTGATAGCCGAGCGCCCAGTCGCGATGCTAAATCCGACCGCACGTCCGAGCCCAACGCTGGATAGACCGAAGCAAAGAAGAGACGATGGTCTGGTGTGTTTAGGACGAGAAGATCGCCCGCGATTTCGATGGAACTCACGGGACCGCGCTCCAGCTTGACGCCGATCTCCTGAAGTTCAGAAATCTGCGTCTCATTCAAATGAGGCCTATCCTCGCACGAGATAATGGTGAGGTGGCGCGTATAGCTTCTCAAGAAAATCGCCTCTTGGAACGCTCTCGTCCCAACCCCTATAACGCCTACGGTTTTATCCGTAACCTCGAACCCATCGCAAACCGGACAGTACCGCAGAAGCCCCCGGGCTAGCGCGTCATCATGAACGGCCGCCGGCATCTGCGGTCGCCGATTGATGACCCCGGTCGCCAGAAGCACCGTTTTCGCCCTCCAATGACCAATCGGGGACATCGCCTCGATCAGCGAACCTCTCTTGCGCAGCTCCGTAATCTGACAATACCTCACATAGGCCCCGTATCGCTCCGCTTGCGTTCGCATACGAGCCAACAACTCTTCGCCACTCACACCGTTTGGGAAGCCCGCATGATTGTGGGACACGGGAATACTGGCGGCGCGACTTGCTTGATCGTCGAACACCAAAACGGAGAGGTGGTAGCGTGCCAAATATATAGCAGCGGTAAGGCCCGCTGGCCCACCGCCAACGACGATGCAGTCATAGATTCGTCCATTCGAGGACTGGTTCATGGGCAGATCTCAGCAGGAATTGCGGCCTAATAGGGTTCAACTGTCTAAGAGGGCAACGGTTCCTCTGAGCGCCAATGCACCCTCTATGGCGTGGTGCGCGATCCTCTTTTCCGGCGGTGCCTTGCTGATTTATGGGTGAAACGCACGCCTCACGTAATGATGCGCGTCCCCGAAGCTAGCGAGCTACCCGCTTCTCTCTTCCGAGAAAAACCCTGAATTTCTACTGAAAGTTTGATCGCTAATACGCGCCGAACGGCGTGAGAACGGGGCGTGTACAAAAGTGGATTTCTAATCCCTACGGGTTAATGAACATTCGACCCTCTTTTCCGTTACAATCTCGCAGCGGTTGAGAGCCAAGCCTCCAGCGCTTGTTACGCACAGAACAGTTCGAGAACGTCGCTCTTATAGACGAGCCCCATTTTTCCCCGCAGTTTCTAGGGTCCGCCGGGTCAGCCGAAAACGCGGAGCGGGGCGGCAAACAGACCACGTTGCCAATAAAAAAGGCCGGGCAAAACCCGACCTTCTACACACGCCTCAGCGGCACTGCCAGTACATCCGTGGTCAGTGGCCAGAAGCGAATTTTTTAGGCAGCTGCGAGGTTGTCAGCTGCGTTCTTGCCAGAGCGTGCGTCCCGAACGATGTCAAAGGTGACCTTTTGGCCCTCGACAAGCGAACGCAGACCGGCTCGTTCGACAGCAGATGCGTGAACGAATACGTCCGTCCCGCCGTTCTCGAGTTCGATAAAGCCGAAGCCCTTAGCGCTATTGAAAAACTTTACGGTTCCAGTGTTCATGACAATTCCTTTCAAAATCATGATTGAAGACCCCGACCGACATTGTGACAGCCAAGGCAGATAGATCGATTTTGAGAGGGAAGGTCGGCTTGAACGCGAAAGGCGAGAAAACAAAGCTCAACAAGCAAATATCGATGCCTGTGTATTTATAG
Source organism: Ensifer adhaerens (assembly GCF_000697965.2). NCBI lineage: Bacteria > Pseudomonadati > Pseudomonadota > Alphaproteobacteria > Hyphomicrobiales > Rhizobiaceae > Ensifer > Ensifer adhaerens. Next base: position 1,424,718 of record NZ_CP015882.1, read on the forward strand.
ACCGAATGTGTCGCTAGCAAGTCGATGAGGACTTTATCCTCGCATCGCGCACAGGCAGTCACTTATTCGAGCGGCGCACGAACCACCTCCCATCGGACGCCGCGGTCTGGCATTTGCTGCATGATGAGCTCGGCAGATCGCTAGCGGAAGAAGTTCCTGCCGAGTGTCAGCCTCGACTTTGATGAAGAAACGCGCCATTTCGTGTAGGTCGGCGACAGCCGGCGCTTCGCGCCCCAGCCGTCGTATAGGCCCCAGACCGACGGGTATGGGAGGTGAAGCTTGATCATGCTGGCACCTTGACCGAAAGATCGGAACAATCCCAACGCGAGATCAGTTGCCCTCCTAAACAGGAGTCCATCATGATGCCTACCGAACCGATCCCGAGGCCGCCCCAACCTGATTTCCCGCCGGACATGCCCCCGGACGTGCCACAGCCACCGATCGAGGAACCGGAGCCCGACATCCTTCCTGACGAAGTTCCCAACCCGAACCCGGATGAGAACGACACGCCACCGAAGCTCAACGCCTGACGGCGGGGGAGCAATCACAAAGAAAAGGAACATGGTTGAGAGCTGGAACAAGTGCGTGATCATCGAACTTCCCGAGCTCGACGGCGCGCAGATAGTCTGGACACCGAACAAGGCCATGGTCCTGCTTGGTGAAAACTGGCCTGCCGCCTCGGGCGTCGCTTACTTCAACGCCGTTGATAAAATGCAGGGACGCGATGGTTGGTACCTACACATGGGAACAAGCCCGAGTAGCGTTCGTCGCGGCGATCGCCGAGGCCAAGGTTACAAGATTGCGCTGAATTGACTCTCGTCATGCTGCCCACCCGATTTTCGAGGGAGTCCAGAGACCGATTGCACCGGTCACAGGCAATGGATCACCGCCAGCTTCTGCAGTTTCACGCCATCGACCCAGCATGCTGATCCCGATGCCGAAGATCTGAGCTTCGAGCTCGGCGAGTTCGTCCGTGAGGAGTGGGATCTCGTTCACGCCGTCCGCCTCTTATAAATTTCATCGAAAAAACACGGAACCACCTGCGCACAATTTGCATTCATAGCCCCGGTGAGACAGGGAAATTCGAAATGCTTGCTGCGACCTGGGATAGCACCCTTATAATTTTGCTTCCGGGAATGTCCCGTGCGATAGAGATCAAAGACGCTCGAAACGCCATGTTCGTCCTGGCCGAGAGATGGCCGGTGACCTACGGCCCGGCCTTTCAGCGCGCCCTCGCCTTCTGCGCTCGCGCAACCGAAGGAAAATGCTCTCCAACGCGGGCTAGACTGGCTCTCCTTGCCGCAGCTCGTGAGGCCAAAGTGGCTGTTGTTGAACAACACGATCATTTCGGGGGAGTCGGTCATCGGCGCGTCCTCCACACTTCCTGCGGGTCGGTGCCTTCCGCTGCCATCTGCTCAAACGCAGCGGCCTGACGTGCCTCATGCTCTGCCAATCCACTCTTCCGTCAAACCATCAATGGGTGCGTATTTTTGGGCGAATGCTCGCGAGCCCGGCCAGCATACGTTGGCCATGTGCGCGTTAGCTCGACCCTCCCTTGTCGCATTCGGTAGCCTGCCCAGGCAGAAACGCTCGAGCCCTTGGAATCGAGCATTCTAAGCATTGGACGTCTTCACTTGTCCCGCGAAAACACCCTTATTGCCCCGCAACAGATCGGCCCTAACAGCTGTCAGTAGACTAATCGCGTTCGTATCGTTCCAGGAATTGCGCGTAGAGCCTGAAGAATTTCGTCGGCATTTTCGGAAATGCCATCGGCCTCGACCACCACATAGCCCGTGTCGCCAAGCGTCTGAAGAAACTCAGCGACGATGTTCAGCCCGCGCGACGAGAAGATCTCGTTGAGTTGGATGAGCATGCCGGGGCGGTTTTCATGCACGTGAATGAAACGCGTGCCGTTCGGGCGCTCGGGCAGTTGCACTTGCGGAAAGTTGACGGCGCCCATTGTTGAGCCGATGTCGGAATACTCGACCAGCTTCCTTGAAACTTCCCCGCCAATGCGTTCTTGGGCTTCCTCAGTGGAGCCGCCGATATGCGGCGTCAGAATGACATTGCTCAAACCTTGCAACGGCGTCTCAAAACGGTCGTTGTTCGATGCGGGCTCCTTGGGGAACACGTCCACCGCGGCACCCGCCAGATGACCGTCGTTCAGGACTTTTGCAAGTGCGTCGAGATCGACCACCGTCCCGCGAGAATTGTTAATGAAGATGGCGCCCTTCTTCATGCGGCGCAATTCGGTTTCAGTGATCATGTTATGCGTCGAGGGTGTTTCGGGAACGTGCATTGTCACATAGTCAGAGATCTCAAGAAGGTCGCCGAGCGAGGCCATCGACTCCGAATTGCCCCGGCGCAGCCGATCGGAAAGATCGAAGTAGCGCACGACCATGCCCATGCTTTCGGCAAGCGCGCTGAGTTGCGATCCGATATTGCCGTAGCCGACAATTCCGAGTGTTTTGCCGCGGACCTCCCGGCTGCCGACAGCGGACTTCTCCCACCCACCTTGATGCGCGGAAGCCGAGCGCGGAAAGATCTGCCGTGTCAGCATAATAATTTCGCCGATCACAAGCTCGGCCACCGATCGCGTGTTTGAATAAGGTGCATTGAACACCGGAATGCCGCGCCGCCGCGCCGCATCCAGATCGACTTGGTTCGTACCGACGGAAAAACAGCCGACGGCGATCAATTTCTTGGCGGATTCGAAAATCTCGTCCGTCAACTGCGTGCGGGAACGAATGCCGATGATATGTGCGTCGGCGATGTGGCGCTTAAGATCCTTGTCGTCGAGCGCCTTCGGTAAATGAATGAGGTTGGTGTAGCCGGACGAAGAAAAGTAGTCCACGGCGGTCTGGCTAATGCCTTCCAGCAGAAGCACGGAAATTCGCTCGCGTGGGAGAGAAAGTTGGCGGGTCATAAATGTTGCTCCGATGTCCGGAAGGTCGAAGTGGCTTCAGCGTCTTTGAAGATTTAAGCGGCCGGACAGGCAAATATCAACACACTGATACGGCAAAAAAACTCCAGGTACTGCGGCGCTTGCTAAGGCCTGCACCGGTGAAGGACCGGGGTTCCGTAGCATCGACCGACGGGCGCTCACGCCCCAGTCGGTCCATCTAATCCTGAAATGCCGGTGCAAGCAGGCCTGCCCTCGACCCCACGTTGTTCTCGGCTCACGGAATGAGATCGGGTATGTTACTGAGGCTGCCCGCCCCGGCATGCCCCTCCCCGAAGCGATCCGGCCCATTGCGAGCAATTGCAGGCACTGTGTCTCTCGTCGCGAGAGTTTGCGAATACGGCTGAGCCTTCGAAAACCGACCGCCTCAAACACAGTTTCATGGAGATGGCTTGCAAGGACCTACATTTCGTGAATGAAAGAAGTTCGCAATGTGTCCATTGCTGTCTGGGAAGGCGCCAAGTCACGGAAAAAGGCTGCGTTCGCCATTTGGCCCACGGATGGGAATGGTCAAGCCATAAGAACCTATGCCATGGGTGCGGACGGATCTGACCGGTGCTCGAAAAAGACCAGTCCACGGGCAGGAACCCCCACCGGATAATGTCGAGGACCGGATCTACGTCAAAGTAGCCCGGTTCGAGATAGGTCGTAACCCAGGCCTCTGGATAGGTGGTGCACTAATACGGGTACGAATGAGAAGCTCCTCCGGCCCAGACAAGAAACGTCATGTGAGACACGCCGTATCGCCCGCAAAGCTTACAGCGGGCGAGAGGTGTCCTGATACTTCGCAGCCCGTAGCGTCCTCAACGACAGGGACAGTATGCGATGGTCGACCCTCAGACGAGCGCTTCGAAATTCGGACACGACGTCCCCCGCCTTGGCACCGGGGTTAGATCCTAACGGCAGAATATCGCAGCTCGAATTGTAGGAATCGACAGTGTGCGACGCGCGAAACACCGTTCGCGGGGTTGGGCGCAACATAGCAATAGGGAACTTCCTTCGGGCAATTGGAATTTCGAGAAGCCTATGTGCCCTTTTTAACCAAAATCTCGGCCGACAGGGACCAACCGTTCCGGTAGCAGTACCCCGCTCCGTCAGGGGATGACACAATTAATCGGCTATCGCGAAGGCCTCACCGATCGCGGGATCCGTAGGGAACTGAAATAATTCGCGTATTCTCAAACCATAAAAACGCATTAGCAAACAACCTGTTAATGACATAACGCGGATTACGAAACTGCAACATTTGCTGGGTGTGCGATACCTTGGCTGGCTTCCCCGTCGCAGACTAACCGCATGCCGCGCTCGATGGCCTCTCGAAGAAAGTGCAGAGGATCTTGAAGTCGGTGCGAGCAGTGCATTCTGGCTGCGGCAGGAAACAATATCGATCGGCGGACATGGCACGCGAAGTATTTCCAGCCTTTCGCTAGCTCACCGCGACCAAGGCCGGTCCTATGAGAGGAACATTTCGCAAGGCTCTCTGTTCGGTCTGCTCACAGTCACAGCGGCTGCGGCGGTGCCCGGCTAGAATCCTGGTCGCACGTTTATGGAGAACACTTGGAAGCAACGCTGCTCATCGGCTATCTCGCCTCAATTTGCTCAGTGGGTAGCTTCGTTCCGCAGGCATGCAAGGTCGTAAAAACAGGCGATACCTCGGCGCTCTCTGCCCGGATGTACGTTCTCACCGTTACCGGTTTTGCGCTGTGGACTGTCTTTGGTGTCCTCAAAGGAGAGTGGCCGATAATTATCGCCAATGCGATTTGCTTTTGCCTTTCAGCATTCATCCTTTTGCGGAAGCTTGGAGGCTGCGAGCGCGGGAATAGAAGAGATGACCGCAAGGTTTGAAGCGATTCATACCGTCGTATATCGGAGACTCGGCGCATTCGCGGGATGGCCCGCGAATTACGGCGTGTGGGCGTGGGGAGACGAAATTGTCTGCGTCTTCGCCACAGGCCGTCTAGGGAGGGAAAGCGAAAACCTTCATCTCGAAGATCAGCATCACGCGTTCACTCCGGTTCAGGCGAGAAGCCTCGATGGCGGCCTGACTTGGCAGGCAGAACCATTCTGTGGGAGCGTACCGGGTGCGCGCAGTCTTTCGGCGGACGAACATGTCACGAAGGACTTGGAAGCAGGACCCAATGTGGACCCGGCGCTTGATCTCATTACTCTCCCCACCCCGATCGACTTTGCCGATGGCGAGCAAGTCGTCATGGCAGCCCGCACCGGGATATCGGGGCGATCAGTGAGCTGGTTTTACGTCAGCAAGGATCGTGCTCGCTCGTGGAATGGGCCTTTTAGGTTCGAAGGGTTGAAGTCTCACGAAGAGGCGCTCTCTGCGCGTACCGACATCATAACGCTGGGCCGACACGACGCTTTGTTTATGCTCACCGCGCCGAAAGCCGATGGGACAGAAGGTCGTATCCTTTGCGCCCGCACGCAGGACGGAGGATTGAGTTTTTCCTCGGAAGGATTCGTCTGGGATGAACAGACGGGGTACGCCATCATGCCGTCGTCGACGCGCCTCGCAGACGGCACGATTTACACAGTCGTTCGTCGTAGGGCCCATGATCGGTTCTGGCTGGAGGCATATCGGTCAGCGGATCTGGGGCGGACTTGGTCCTGTGTCGGTACGCCTGTCCGGAATACGGGAATCATGGGCAATCCGCCTGCGCTTGTCGCTCTGCCCGACGAAAGATTGGTGCTGCTCTACGGTTTTCGAGATCCACCCTTCGGACTAAGCGCTGTCGTCAGCCGCGATAGGGGCGGAACATGGTCCGAACCGGCGGTTCTCCGCGATGATGGTGACGATGCGGACCTAGGTTATCCATGCGCCTTGGTTAGACAGGACGGCAAGATTATTGTTGTATACTACTTCAACGATCGAGATGGCCCGGAGCGCTTTATCGCAGCTTCTATCCTAGAAGTACCAACCTTAAGTTGAGACTCAATCCATTTGGGCACCCGTCGGACTGGCATGCATGGGAATTCAGACGAAGGTCGCACACGTCGTGCGACTTTGACAGTATCGCATCGGCCCGAGGTCTGATCGGGACACGTCGTGCTTGGCTTTGCTGAAAGGGAGGTCCAGCCACAGTGAAATCGAAACGAAAAGGAAATCCACATCGATATTTTGTCAGGACGGCCCTTGCGGTAGGCCTCCGGGAACTTTCGAGGCGAATTTAGCTTTAGGGCTGGGAAGGCTGGAGGTGAACCATGGCGAACTTCAACAACATTCCCGTCGCAGATTTCGCCTACCGACTTGAGGCGATGACAAAGGACGAAGTCTTTTCGGTCATGACTGATCTGGAGGCTGCGAGTGAACGTGTCGAAGGCGCGGAACGCGACGAGGTGTTGGCGCGCATTGTAATAACCGAAGAAGAAATTGAAAAGCGATTTCCGGGTCAGTTGCTCGCGCCATATCGCGAGTGGAAGAGACGCAACCGGTGAGATGGATGCACGGGAAAGGAGCGCCTGACAAGGAGTTGGGACCGCAGACTTGGCCAGAGCCAGGCGATGACCGCGCTCGGTCTTTCCAGCCCGCGCGGATCGATGAAACCTGGCTCGCAATCATCAATACCGGGTGTGATCGCTTTGCATAAGACGCATCTCAACTTCGCAAACCATTCCCGAACGTGGCGCGAGGAACCTATTGGCTTGGCAGCCGTTGATTCGGGGAAAGGAAGGTGACATGAACCAGATTATCTATCTCGTCGGCCTCGTCGTTATTGTGATCGCAATTCTAGCCTTTTTCGGGATCGGTTAGACAGGGACCCCAGGTGCGGCCGATGAGTTCACGAAACGTCGTCTGGCCATTGTCTCGGCAAGAATGCTCCGCTGACGGATCAGCGATTCTTGTGCCATTCCTTCCGTAGCTCTGCGACTTTGCGATCCAGATCCACTTTGTACGGTCCGAATTTTGCAAAGAGTTCGCGCGCGGCCAGTGGTTGGAGCCCATGCTGCGCGATAAACTCATTCAGGTCGTAACGCGCATTCCAGCCACGCACTACCTTACTGTATTGCTCTTTGGTGTCTTCGTAGCGCATGGCAAGACTTTCAAACTTAAGAGGGCTGTAGTACGGTTCGCATCCGTCGAAGCACCAACTCGAGTGCCACCGAATTGGTTCCAGTGATGCTGGCCTCCTCAACAGCCAGCACTGCGCGCTAGGATAACAGCGCGCGCCGCTTAGCCCACGCCGGCTCATCAGAGCTGAAGGACATAATCGTTTTCGACGATCACGAACCAGTCGCGCGGGCGCTTTAGATCTTGCGCCATCCTGGAATCCCTATGCCTGCCTATCGCTGCGCTCCGGATTGTTATCGGCTCAATCGCCGCTTTCATGTTCTTCACCGGCCGCTGGACGGTGAACCGTGCCCGGCTCGCTGAGATGTGCCGCGTATCATCGCCGGCGTGTGCCGAGTCAGTTTGGCTGGCCCTCTGCGAGCGAAAGGTAAAAGTCCTGACGCATGAAACTCGCCCGTTCCAAGTAAAAGTCCAGACGCTGAAATTTCGAAGCTGAGGCGCAGCGGCGCGTTGGCCGGAAAAGGAGACCGTAAGCGATAATCGCAAGGTGTCCGGCTTGAAACGATCCGGGAGCTCGCTCGGCACTGGTTTGAGCAGTACAGCCCGGAAGGCGATACCATGCTGCTGATTGGCGTCAATGTCAGCGCTGGTGCCGCCTCGGCTCGCACCCAGCTTATGTAACGGCCGATCGACCGAGGTAGGCGTCTGTCCCGGCGGTCCGCCGGAACCTGGGCATCTCCTCAGTTCTAAACGGGGTTTTGCGGTCCCATGACCGGAAACCAACTCGGCATCGACACAGATATGAGGAGGGAACCTGGCAAATCATCCCAAGCTCCGTTGACGCGCGGCCCCTTCAACACCATCTCCTGCGGAATGCCCAAGACGAAGACAAAGAGCAAGGAAAGTGACGATCCCGAACTGATCAGGGAGTGGCCGCTTCCCGTGGTGGCGACCCTCGGATCTGGTGTCAGGCTTAAGGGTATTCTGCAGGAAATCCGGTCCCGGCTACCATCCACGATCCGGAAGTCGCTGGAAATGCAGCCAGGCGGGCTGATCCTCGTCATGCCAGAGACTTCGAAGACCGCCTTCAGAGCTACGGCATCGGCCGTCTCCAGCGCGTTGGACGGCATCGCAAACCTTCCGATCATTCCTCGAGAGATCGAGGATATTCTGACGATCACGGCATCAGAGCGGAAGCGCTGGCTCGCAGACGGTCGTCTGCCCAGCGCCGGGACGCGAACGGTGAGGCTACCAGGACGCGCAAGGAAGATCACCTTTCACATATTCGATCCTCGTGTCGTCGAAGATCTACTCGACCGTGGCGCCGTCGATGAGTGGCGAGAAGAAGATATAGCGGCAAAAGCGGAAAATCGCAGGCGGGCCGCGTATCAGGCGAAGTTGACGCGGTCGCTGAAGAAAAAGGAAAAAGTCAAACCAAGCGAACGAGCCGACGAAGCCGCGACCGGCTTGAGCGGATGGGACGAATTCGGGAGCGACGGTCTCCTTCGATAGGCGTGCCGTCGGTGGAACTTTCCTGCTGGACGGGCCGCTCCCAGTCCCCGACGTAAGCACGGTGACAATTCGAGTAGAACGCGCCGACTTCCCAGTCAACGAGCGTCATGCTCGCGACGCCCCGTCGGCAGGCAATGGCGACCATATCAGACTGGTCCAGAGGTTTCCTTCATTTTGCAACAACGCTACCCGCTTTCGTCGCCATTTACCTTGCACATCGCTATTCCCGCGTAAAAGAGGCGGTATCCAGCGGGGCAGACAAAACGCATCGCTTGGCAATCGCCTCTCCGCGCAGATGGAATCCTCACCCAGGAATTCCTCTCATCAGACCCGGGGCGAGCCATCTAGTCCGTCTACTCACGCTCGACGAACTTGTTGAAGCGGCTAGTCTTGCCGCCTTCCGTCTTCTCCTGATGAAGAAAGGCAAGCCGGCTGCTCTCGAAAATCTCGAAGAACTCATCCCAGTTGATCTCTTCAAGGTCCTCGTCCTTCTCGCCAAAGTCGATCCGAAGAATGCCACCCTTGCCCTTCGTGCGAACCGCGGCGGGCCGGCCCTTACGCTGTTCAACCCATTTACGGATTACGTCATGGTCGGTGGTCGTCGAACTGCTCATTGGATTCCTCCCGTTTAGCAGTGGTTCCGATGGAGTGACAAACTTTTGGGGCCGGCCGTCGGTTCCGTGGAGCACCTCGCTATTCGTGATTTTCGTGGCGTATTCAGCGGCACAAGGCTCTCTGCGTACTTCGCGCCATTCTCCCCAGCGTCTGTACCTGCGCGAGGTTGCCCTCGTGATCGGCCTGTTTGACACGCCGAAACAAGGCGTTCGCCGCCGCCCGGCGAACGGCATCCTCCCTAGGCCTAGTAGTCGCGGCGTAACATCGCATTGACGGCCGCCAGGATCTCGGAGATCCCTCCTCCGGTAGACGGTCGAGAGTCCACCCCTTCCCTTTCGACAACATCATGCAGGTAGGCCACGACTTGGGCCTCGTTACCCTGGACGGCCTCTGCCACCCGCCGGCAAATAGAAGCGACGGTCTTATCCGTCTGTGCCTCATAGCGACAAGCGGGGATCCTGCAAAGCATGCTTATGAGCCTGAAGTGCCGTTGCCCGTGCGCGTTGGCAGCCTATCCGCCAAGGCGTTACGCCTACTCTCTCGGGATCACGGTCTTTCCTCCTTTTTCTCCGGAGCTTTGCGCGGAGCCACGGCAGTGCCGCGACGACGGTCTGACAACATGCGGGCAGTCCCAAATACTGGTTCGGTTCCAGAATTGAAATCTAGAATTCCAGTCCAGGGCTGCTCCCGTGATCCTCTCGATTTTTCTGCGCTTCGTGTCTCCAGAGTCAAAACCTGATCGTTCGAGCGACATTGAGGAGGTGCAGGCCCCGTGCTTGAGCGAAGTGCAGCGCTTGGCGATAGAAGGTCGCCTTCTCGTAATCGAGCGTGGTTTCCTTCGAGTTCTTCTGCGACAGCATCTCAGTCAGGCCGCCGGCCTTGGCGAATGAACGCTGACCGTAATAGACGTCGAGATCCTCACGGTGTCGGGTCATCGCGACATAAGTCAAATGCCGATCGAGGGAGAGCGAAGCAAGCACCTTCACCCGGTCCACGGTGGCGCCCTGGCTCTTATGGATCGTGGTGGCATAACCGTGGTCGATATTGTTGTAAAAGCGGCTCTCCACCGTCACCTGGCGCCGATGCTGTCCTTCGCCAATCTCCGCGACGATACGATTTTGAGCCGCGTCGACGACCTTGCCGAGCATGCCGTTCTTGACGCCCAGAGATCCTTCGTTCTTGAGGAAAATAATCTGATCACCGGGCGCGAAATGGCGGTTCCCGTCCTCGGTCCGAAACATGAAACCGTCGTTGAGCAGGCCTCGCTCAACGAGCCTGGCACGTGCCATATCGTTGAGCATTCTCACATCGCGCCGAAGGTGGGCGAGGATCAGCATGGTCCTGGTAGGATCGTAATCGCGCTCCCAGTCCGCAATCAGGTTCTGGACCGCTTGGGCCTTGAGCTCGGAAGCAACGATCCTGCCATTTGCGCGATAGGCTTCAACCGCCTTGCCGACATCGCCCCGGGCGAGATCGAGCGACGCGTCGCGCATCCACCGTTCGCGTTGTCGATAGATGGTCTGAAGTTCGGCATAGCCGATCCGATCGGCAATGGCGCGGAAGGCCGCGCCCGCTTCAATGGGCTGCAGCTGCTCCGGGTCGCCGATCAGGACGAGCTTGGCGCCAGCCTTGGTCGCGACCTCGACGAACAGCGCCATGTGCCGGGATGATACCATACCCGCTTCATCGAGAACGAAGACCGTCTTGTTGTCGAGCGGGTTTCGACCTTCTTTCCAGCGCAGTTCCCAAGCCGAAAGCGTGCGCGAGACGATCCCCGCGTCCTTCTCCAACCCTTCAGCGGCCTTGCCGGCGAGCGCACCACCGACGACACGATAGCCCGCTGTTTCCCACGCTTCACGCGCAGCTTTCATCATCGTCGTCTTGCCGGCGCCGGCGCGGCCAATGACAGCGGCGATGCGCTCGGGTCCCGCTACATGCTCGATCGCCGATATCTGTTCCTTCGACAGGCGCGAATGACGTGTGAACGCCGCCTTGAGCACGGCATCCCGAACGCCATGCGAGGATCGGCGTGACAGCCAAACCGCGCGACTTGCCATCTCCGCTTCCAGCCTGATCAGCTCGCGCGTGGCGTATTTTGCCGGCACACGCAAGCCTGTCGCAAAAGCGAGCCGCTCGCGGTCGAGACAAAGCGCGTCCGGGCTTTGCAGAATGCGCGCCATCAGACTCTGGAAGAGGCCGGGGTCATCGATATAGCGATGCAGGATCTTGGCTATGTCGCGTTCGTCAAAGACGCTTTTTTCACGCGAGATCAGGTCGAGCACGATCTCCGGCCGACCCTGGATGCGTCGCGAGTTCTCGCTTCGCCGCTCCTCCTGCAATACCAGCCGCTCGAGCGAAGCTGCCTGTTCGTCCGCCGCGGATTTCCGCTCGATCGCCTTGGTGCCGACTCCGAGATGAATGGTCGGCGTAAGCTCGATACCCTGCTGTTGGAAAGAACGGCCATCGATGCGAATGCCGAGACCGGCAAGCCCCAGATGACGGTTCTGGCAGGCAAACCAGCCATCGCGAAATGCGTTGAAATCGTCGAGGTTTCCGGCCCAAAGTTCGTAGACGATCTTGCCATGATCGTTGCGGATTGGATTGCCGTCCACCCCCAGAACCGCGACCTTCTTGCCGCCGAACCCATTCTCGGTCAGCGGCCTCAACGTCGTCATCAGATGGACATGCGGGTTGCCCGGCGCATCGTGATAGACCCAGTCAGCGACCATGCCCCTGGAGGTGACGTGGTGCTCGACAAAGTCTCGGATGAGCGCGACGTTCTGCTCAGCTGTCAGTTCGAGCGGCAGCGCAATCGTGACATCCTTGGCGAGTTGGGCATCACCACGCTTCTCAAATTGCTCAACCTTGTTCCAGAAGGCTTCTGCTGCTCCCGAGACGGGGCGGTCTGCAATCATCGACCGCAACCATGCGGGTGCATCGGCCGGGATGGCAAACTCTTCGTGGAGCAAACCCTGCTTGGCGCGATAGTCGATCGTCCTTGCTTCCCGCTCGTAGTCCATCTTGGCGCAATGCCGATAGGCCGCCGACATGACCGCGCTGCGACCGGAGCCGCGGGCGACGACGCTGACGGAGAAATGGGGAACGGCCACGGCAGAAATCTTTCCCGATTGCGAACAAACTCAAACGGTCGTGGGGAACGGCAGCCCCGCCAGGGGGAGAAAAGCAAAGCGTCGCATCGGCGACGTATAATTGCGCACTTTGATGCCGCTCCTTCGGAACGGCCGTGATCATTCACAAAAGCATCGCCCTTGGCGATTGTAGGATTCACCGTAGTGCGCTGCGCCCTCCGGTCCGCAAAACTGCCTTCGAAAGACAAGCTTTCTGAAGCCAGGGAGAACTGCGCACATGAAGAAACCTTCTTCAAAAATTCGCGACGAAATCGCCAAACTGCAGGAACAGCTCAAACAAGCGGAGACACGGGAAGCCGAACGCATCGGCCGGATTGCGCTGAAGGCAGGCCTTGGCGAAATCGAGATCGACGAAATCGAGCTTCACGCCGCCTTCGAGGCTCTGGTGATGCGCTTTCGCCAACGCCAAGGCGTCATCGCCTCGACCGGAAGAAAAAGGAGCGCTGGCGAAAACGGCGGACCCGCCGGGACTACGACGCTCGCGCCTGGCACGGCTGAGGGCAGCAGTGGCGAGGCTTAAGCGGATGGCGAAAATGAGGACATCCGATTCCCGCAAGAAGGACACGCGGGAAAAGATTGAACTCGGTGGTCTGATTGTGAAGGCGGGCCTGCGATACGAAAAACGCGCGCTTCTGCTTGGAGCACTGGTCGAACTGAGCCTCAGACTGAAGTCCGACGAAGGCGAGCGGGCACGGCTGATCGCCATCGGGGCGGAGGCTTTCAGCCATGACGACCAATAAGCTTGCGCTCGCAATCATCCCCCTCGCGCTGATGACGCTGACGGTTATCGGCATGCATGGCATCGAGCACTGGCTTTCGCCGTTCGGCAAAACGGATGCGGCAAGGCAAACTCTCGGACATATTGGCATCGCCGCGCCCTATGTCAGCGCCGCGGTGGTCGGGGTAATCTTCCTGTTCGCAAGCGCGGGCGCAGTCAAGATCAAGCTCGCGGGCTGGAGCGCTCTCTTCGGAGCCGCAGCAACGCTTCTGACGGCAGCATTCCGTGAGGCATCACGTCTTTCCGCGTTTACTGGAGAGGTGCCCCCGGGCATGTCGGTTGCCTCGTACCTGGATCCAGCAACAATGGTCGGCGCAGCTGCCGCGCTGTTGGCTGGAGGTTTCGCGCTCCGCATAGCGTTGATCGGAAACGCGGCCTTCAGACGTCCCGAGCCCAAACGCGTGAAGGGACAAAGGGCCCTTCATGGAGAGGCCGACTGGATGAAGATGGGGCAAGCGGCGAAGCTCTTTCCCGATACAGGCGGAATTGTCATTGGCGAGTGCTATCGCGTCGACCAAGACAGTACGGCGGCGCAGCCGTTTCGTTCGGATCATTGTGAGACCTGGGGCGCTGGCGGCAAACCGCCATTGCTCTGCTTCGACGGGTCATTCGGATCGTCGCACGGGATCGTCTTTGCCGGATCCGGTGGCTTCAAAACAACATCGGTGACAATTCCGACGGCACTCAAATGGGGCGGCGCGCTTGTCGTGCTCGACCCTTCAAGCGAAGTGGCGCCGATGGTCTGTCGGCATCGCAAAGCCGCAGCGCGGTTCCTCCGCATCCTCGATCCGAAGGAACCGGAAACCGGCTTCAATGCGCTCGACTGGATCGGTCGGTTCGGCGGGACCAAGGAAGAAGATATCGCGTCGGTCGCTTCATGGATCATCAGCGACAGCGGCGGTGCGCGTGGCTTGCGCGACGACTTCTTCCGCGCTTCGGCGCTGCAATTGTTGACCGCTTTGATCGCTGACGTCTGCCTGTCCGGCCATACCGACCAGGAGAACCAGACCTTGCGGCAGGTTCGGGCCAATCTGGCGGAACCCGAGCCGAAACTGCGCGAACGGCTACAGTCGATCTATCACAATTCGAACTCGGACTTCGTGAAGGAAAACGTCGCCGCCTTCGTCAATATGACGCCGGAAACCTTCTCGGGTGTCTACGCCAATGCTGTGAAGGAAACGCATTGGCTGTCCTATCCGAACTATGCGGCCCTGGTGTCCGGTTCGACCTTCTCTACCGATGCCCTTGCCGCCGGAAGGACCGATGTGTTCATCAACATCGACCTCAAGACCTTGGAGACGCATGCCGGGCTTGCGCGTGTGATCATCGGCTCGTTCCTCAATGCGATCTACAATCGCGACGGCCAGGTGAAGGGGCGGGCGCTCTTCCTTCTCGATGAGGTCGCGCGCCTCGGTTACATGCGGATCCTCGAAACCGCGCGTGATGCTGGCCGCAAGTACGGCATCACGCTGACGATGATCTACCAGTCGATCGGACAGATGCGCGAAACCTATGGCGGCCGAGATGCCGCAAGCAAATGGTTCGAGAGTGCGAGTTGGATTTCTTTCGCCGCGATCAACGATCCCGACACGGCGGACTACATCTCTAAACGCTGCGGCATGACCACGGTCGAGATCGACCAGGTCAGTCGAAGTTTCCAATCGAAGGGAGCGTCGCGAACCAGATCAAAGCAGCTTGCCGCGCGTGCGCTGATCCAGCCACACGAAGTGCTTCGCATGCGCACCGATGAGCAGATCGTCTTCACCGCCGGCAACCCGCCGCTTCGCTGCGGACGGGCGATCTGGTTCAGGCGAAAAGACATGAAGGCTTGCGTCGATGCGAACAGGTTCCACAAGATCGCGCAAGACGTCTGAGGCTCCAGGATCGAGCCGGCGCGAAGAGCCACGAGCAAGGCTGACCCAGAAAAATGAAGAGTATCGGAGAAATCAGCATAGCGGCGCCCGAAGGGCGAGATTTCGGGAATTCTCGTCGTGCGGAGGGCGGGAAAAGAGCAGCCGCAGGAGCCTCAACATAGAGGCCCGAAGGGGAGGCGGGACCGACTGCACCCCGCGCCTCGCACACGATCGACCGCGAGCCTGCCTGCGCAATAACGATCGGTGCGGAGGCCGTCAGCGTGATACCGACAGGTGTCCGCGCCTCCAACTTGAGAAAGATGGGCACGGTGTCAGTTGCATGCATAAAAGCCTCCGTCAGAACGGAGGCTCTGCGCTGACACGGCCCTCCTGTGCTGCCAGGGCGGGCTCGCGCCCGGCCTTGGCGAGTTCAAGTTCAGTCTCGATTTGCCGACGCTCGCCAGTGCAGACGGCGTTCCTGAGCTCGGCCAGCAGTTCTTCGATGTGTTGTTCGATCGTCATCATCGTCATCTCCAGATGTTTGAGAAAGATGACATCCGCGGTCGTGGGGAGAGGGCCGGGTCAAGGAGCGCCAAGCGCCCGTACCGCGGCGGGTGGGGGAGCCGAAATGCGCAAGCATTTTGGGGGAACCACCCGTCCTTGAGGCGGCCCTTTCACCACGTCAAAATGGGATGATCTGAGCAAATCCCAACCTCTCGTGTGGCAGCAAAAAGCCGGAAACCGGCTCGATGCCTGTTTCCGGCTTCAGACACGAGGCTTGGCCCCGCGTTGCGGCGGGGCTGGTCGCTCCTCAGTCCCGGTTCGGGCGGGACCAGATGAGTTGGTATCCGTCTTCGCCATCGATTTCCGTCAGCGTCGCGTAGATCGGAGCCGGAAAGCTCGGGTCGTCGAGTTTGACCGAGAGGTAGTCGCGGTCCTGCTCGGAGCGCTTCTGCCAGGCGGCGCCGAGTTCGACGGCGCCCGCAAAGATGCGGAACTGCGGGCCCTTGTCCGAGGGGTTCTCGATGCGGGCGATGCGTGCCTTGACGTTGAGGGCGAGGGTGCGGATCGAGCCGGTGAAGCCGCTTTCGTTGGCGGTGAAGGTGCCGATGGTAGCCATTGTCCTTTTCCTTTTTGCTTTCGGGCCGCACCATTGCGGCCTCGATGGCAGTCGCAAAGGCCGGGGATGATCGGACCGCACCCGCAAGGGCCGGAACACACGTGAAGGGCGGAACGGAGAAACTTTCTTGTTTCGCGAGGAATGGCGGTGATCCGGGGTCCCACTCAAGTGGGGTGGTCTCCGCCAGGGGATGAAAGTTTCGGAGAGCCGTTGCGGGAACAAGAGCGAGGCGAAGCCGTTCCCCGGGCAGACATGCCCCATCGAGACCGCGGATGGTGCCCCGGCGCTCAGGAAAAAGGATATGACTGTGGCGATCGACATCAGACGATCCCAAGCCGACGCCGCACCGGGTTTAACCTGACTGCCAGCACAACGGTCAAGACATGCTTCTCGCTTGCCCCTCCGCCAAGGGTCGGTTGCGAGACAAACTTAGTGCTAGAGTTACATCGCGCTTCGTCGCCCGGAGGAAAAAAGCGTCAGCAGACCAAGCCGTTCATCGTTGAGATGAAGCGGTCCCGAAAGCCGAAAACCGGAATTCACAAACCGTCGATCTGGGGGAAACTGGATCTGAGCGTGGCTGACAGCCTTATGGACCACCTGAAGCCGGTCGTGGAGCCGGCCACCGCCAAAAGCGGCGACCGGCCTTAATCATTCGCCTCCGACGCTACCAAGCCGCATCTCGCATTTCCGTCTCTTCTGGCTGAAGCCCGTGGAGAAACGCGGTCGCGCGCTGCGCGTGCGCCGGCGCTACCTCAGTCTCCACTTTGGTTTTTCATGACACCTTCTGGCTCGCCGGCATCCCGGCCAGCCTGGTCAAAGTCCGGCGCAGGGGCGAAGCCTCCGTTGATGCGGTCAGCGGGTATGCGGCACGTCTGCCTTGTTTTTCATTCTTTCCTTATCCTGCTGCAGCACATGATTCCAATCGTCGGCGGAGGGGCGAAGTCGATGCCATGCGCAACCGACGTCGTCAGCCAATGAGCGGAGCCGGCCGGCATAGGCGTCGCCTTGCGAATTGGCGTCTGTTGCCGCGACGAGTTGCGCGTCCGAGCCTGCCGCCAGCGCGCGCAAGGCGGCACTCGTCGCCGGCGCCCAGCCACCGCCAGTGCTAAGATAGAGGGTGCCCGCTCGCATCCCTTCGATGGCCGCCAGGCTCATGGCATCGATCGCCGCCTCGGTCACACAGAGGCGAGTGGCATTTGTGCAGCCAAGCCGGAACAAAACCTTGTTGCCGCCGGTCGCAAATCCACGCCATTCCGGCCCACGGGATTCCCATCCGCAAACCGCACCCAAATCGTCGGTATGTGCCGCCCACATGCTCCCCGACGGCCCTTCGCGCAGTAGACCTTGAGCGATCGCGGTGCGGATGATGGCCACAGGAAGGCACCGCTGCCAACGGAGATAACGCCATGTTGCGGAGCCCGGCCATGGTGATCTCCGGCCAGCCCAAGTTTCGGAGATGGACGTGAGGTCCGGAAGTCTACGACCTTCGTGCTCCCACATGGTAGGCGAAGGCTCCATGCCCGCAAGTGCAGCGACCCGAGCGCATGCTTCGAGGAAGGCACAGCGTTCCAAATGGACTACGAGACCGAAGACGTCGCCTTTCTCCTCACCCAGAGGATCGAACCATCCCTTTCCTGAGTGCGTGACAATGATGATTTCGCTGCCACGGCGATACTTCATTGCACGTTTTGTGCTCTCTTTAGGGTCGAGAGCGAAACCAGAGGTCTCCAGTGCCACCTCACAGCGCACTGTTTCCCGCAGTCGTTCAATGTCCCTTCGATTCATTTTTTCATTCGGTCGCGTCGCGACCGTCCTCTCATCCCGTTTCTTCCCGTGATTGTCGCGGGCCGATTTCAAACCGCCGCGAAGAGCAAAGGCCGCAAGGGCGCGCTCCGCAATTGTAGGATTCTACAATTGGAGACGTCAGCCGCGAGGAAGCCCCGCTTGCGGCCGCCGGCTCGCAACCGGCAGCCGGAACGGCGCAGGAATGAAGGAGGGGGCCTCAATGAGCCGCCCAGGGATGAAATTCATGGTGGAAGATCCGGACCCGGGCCAGGACGCCATCACAAACAAGCGGGATTGGCATGCTCCCAATTCTAAGGCACGCTGACCCAGCACGATCGTCAGCGTGCACTGTTATCGCGGCAATCACCGCCGCCGATGGTCAGAACGCTCAAACATCACCGACGGCCGATCATCGAATTAATGGCTTAATCGCTCACAGCGGCCGACCCAGCCTTCTCACCCGTCGCCGCCAACCGACAAATCCCCATTGCCACCGCGAACGACTGTTCAAACGCCGGGACCGGCAGAAACTCATAGCGCGAATGGAAGTTGTAGGCGCCGGTAAAGAAGTTCGGCGTCGGAATGCCACGCGCCGAGAGCACGGCGCCATCGGTGCCGCCGCGCATCGGGATCAGCTTCTTCTCGATCCCAAGTTCGTCCATGGCCGTGAAGAGAAGGGAGACCGCCCGATCGTCCTCTGCCAGGCTGGTGGCGATGTTCCGATAGGTCTCGGTGATCTGGTAGCGGACGTTACCACTGGGGTAACTTAACCGGATCCGCTCGGCCATTTCGGCGATCCACCGCTTGCGCTGATGGAACCCATCGGTATCGAAGTCGCGGATCAGGCAGGTGAGGGTCGCCTCGCTGTCATTGGCGACGAGATCCTTGAACCAGAAGAAGCCCTGGCGATCCGCGGTGTGTTCCGGCGTGTCGTTGCGGTCGAACTGGGCCATGAACTCGATCGCCATCGTCAGCGGATTGACGAGATTGCCCTTGGCCGACATCGGATGGGCACTGACACCGGTAAAGACGATCTCGGCAGACGCTGCATTGAAGGTCTCAAGCACCACTTCGCCCAGTTCGCAGCAGTCGATGGTGTAGGCGAAGTCGCAGGGAAAGCGAGTGAGATCGAGCGCCTTGGCGCCGCGCAATCCGATTTCTTCGTCGGGTACGAAGGCGACGTAGACATCGCCGTGCACTGTGTTATCGAGCCGTCCGAGCAACGTCATGATCACGGCGATCGCCGCCTTGTTGTCGGCGCCGAGCACACTGGTGCCATCACTGACGATGATGTCCTCGCCCTGCCAGCGGGCGATCTCCGGATGCTCGGCGACCCGCAGCCAGATGTCCTCCTCGGCGTTGAGGCAAAGGTCCTTGCCGTAAAAGCGCAGGATCTGCGGCCGGATAAACGGCGACAGGCCGACATCGACGGTGTCGAGATGGGCGATAAAGCCGATCGCCGGCGCCTCGGGGCGGTTGCCGCGTTTGAGACCGGTGGCGATCGCATGTCCGTCGACGAGGACATCTGCGAGGCCCAATGCCCGCATCTCGTCGGCGAGCAGGGCGGCCAATGCCGCTTGACCCGGCGACGACGGCAGCGTTTGCTCGCGGCCATTGCTTTGGCTTTCGATCGCGGCGTAGCGCAACAAACGGCTGATCAGTTCCTGGCGAACGTCCATGATGGTCCTCATGTGGGAGATGCGGGCAAGAGGTCGACCGGTCAGACCTGGATAAGGCCGACACCCTCCGAGAGCTGGATATCGGTGCCGAGTCCGGCCGATTGCTCTGCAAGCCGCGCCAGGATCCGCTGCGCACCGGCCCCGGTCGCAAGATGGGGCGCCAGGCGTCGCTCCAGCACGCCGTCCTCTAACGCTTGTTCGCCACCGATGACGACCGGATGCAGCCTAATCTCGACGAGACGGTTGTCAGCGTCGAAGGTCGGTGCCGCCACGACACTCTCCCAGACCTCCGGTGCCGTCCAGGTCGACTTCTCTGAACGCACATGGAAGATGAAGTTGCCGAGGCTGTAGAAGATCGGCCGGCCGCGATAGATCTCGATCGGCTGCAGCACCGGCGCACCGTGGCTGACAAAGAGCGACGCGCCCGCATCGATGCAGGCGCGGGCGACACCACTCACCCAGCCAGGCACCTGGTACCAGTCGGATGCCCAATGATGATGGTGCAGATAGGCGACCACCAGCGATCCGTCTTTCGCCGCCGCCGTGATGGCGCCAAGGTTCCTCTCAAGGTCCGCCGCATCGATGTTCACACTGCGGCCGCAGCGCTCCGACCGCCGGAACACGGCGCGGGCAATGGCGATTTCTTTCTCCGGGTCGAGGTTCGGACGATCGTCCGGCTGGCTGTCATTGGCGAGATCGATCGCGGTGTAGCCGACCTGGTCGCGAATGGCGGCCAAGTGTTCGAATGCCGGGCCATCGACCTCGATCCTCTGGGCAATGCCGAGCCGGTTGACGCCCGGGCGTGCCGGCCTCCCTTCCTTCCCATCAGCTGCATACATGAAGTCGGGACCGGGACCGCCGTCCATCGCAACGATGGCAACCGGCCGCCCGGATACCGTTGCACGGCTCGCTTGAGAGACCTCGCCCTGATCTCGACCGAGACCCGCATGCAGGAAGCCACGCTTTTCGACCTCCTCCAGCGTCGAAAGCACGCCCGACGGACCAAGGTCGAAGGCATGATTGTTCGACAGCGACAACGCGTCGAACCCGATACCCTGAAGGCAATCAAGCACGACTGGATCGCTGCAGCCGAAGAACGAGCCTTTCAGCGGCCAACCGCCGTGACGCCCAAGGATCGTGCCTTCGAAGTTGGTGAAAGCGAGATCGGCTTCGCAAAGCAGCGAGCGAACCTTGGTAAAAGCCGGGGCTCTGTTGTCGCGGATGTCGTATTTGATCAGCGACTGACCGGTCAGGGCAAAGGTGAAGCGTTCTTTCATGCGATAACTTTCCATGGCGATTGCGGCCAAGCCTTCGGAGATTGTGACGGGTGCCGCGGGCGGGGAGACCCGTCCTGGAAGGAGCGCGTCCCTCAGCATGTGAAGCGCTCGGGTCGGGCAGCAATCAGGCTGCGGGTATAGGCATTGTCGGAGTGCGAGAAGATGAAGTCCGAGGACCCAAAATCCTCGACCCGGCCGTTTTTGAAGATGTAGACGGCGCTGCACATCGTTTGCACGATCGCAAGGTCATGGGAGATGAACACCATCGTCATGTCCTCTCCGGCGATGGTTTCCTTCAGCAGCGTGACGATCTCGGCCTGCACCGAGACGTCGAGAGCCGAGGTCGGTTCGTCCGCGACGATGATCTGAGGTTTGGCGAGTAGCGCACGAGCGATGCAGACCCGCTGCTTTTGGCCACCGGAGAGCTGGTGCGGATGGCGCGACGAGAGGCTCCGGGCGAGACCGAGGCGATCCATCATCATAGCCGCCGTCTCGGCAATCGGTTTGTCTCTGGAGCCAGCCTCTGCGCCGAAGCGAATGCTTTCCTCGAGCGTCTCGCCAATGGTCATCCGCGGATTGAGCGAGACGGACGGGTCCTGGAAGATCATCTGCACCCGGCCAAGAAGACCGCTGCGCCGGCCGCTTGAGGCCGCCTCATAGCTTTGCTCACCGATCACAATCCGGCCGTGATGGGCGCTGTCGAGACCGGCGAGGATGCGGCCGAAGGTGGTCTTGCCGCTGCCGCTCTCGCCGACGATGCCGGTGATCGTGCCACGCGGCAGGCGGATGCCGACATCGCTGAGACCGAAGCTCGGCCGTTTGCGGCCAAGTCCCAAGCCAAGGCCCCATTGGAATCCCTGCGGAGAGAATTCTTTCGAGATGCCTTCGGCCACAAGCAGCGGGACCCCGGCATCATCGGGGGCGCCGGAACCGTCCGGACCATTCCTGTCTGCCACCTTGTCTTCAGCCGTCGCGACCTGTGCTGGGATGCGCAGTCGTGGAACGGCGGCAAGCAGCTTCTTCGTATAGTCATGGCGTGGCTGATCGAGGATGATGACTGTCGCATCCGCCTCGACGACCTGGCCCTTCTTCATGACCAGCACCCGGTCGGTGATCTCGGAGATCACGCCCATGTCGTGGGTGACGAGAATGACCGAAACACCGGTCTCATCGACGAGTGTTCTCAGCAATTGCAGCACCTGCTTTTGCACCGTCGCATCGAGTGCCGAGGTCGGCTCGTCGGCGATGATGATGTCGGGAGAACCGGCAAGGGCAATGGCGATGACGATGCGCTGTCGCTGGCCGCCGGAGAACTGGTGCGGGTAGTTGCCATAGCGCCGCTCCGGCTCGGGAATGCCGACACGGGCGAGCAGATCGATGGCCCGGGCGCGGGCCGCGCGTCTCGACAAGGAAGGGTCGACCGCAAGGCAGGTTTCCTGAACTTGCGCGCCGACGCTCATCAACGGATCGAGCGAAGCGGTGTGATCCTGGAAGATCGCTGAAATCCGTTTTCCGCGCAGCGCTTCCCGCTCGCCGGCCGTCATCGCGTTAAACGCCTTGCCGTCGAAGCTGATTGTTCCCGAGGTCTGCTGGAACTCCGGCGCAAGCAGTCCGAGGATGGCATTGCCGACGGTCGACTTGCCAGCCCCGGACTCACCGATGATCCCAAGGATCTCGCCGCGTCCAAGCGCGAAGCTGACGTCGCTGAGGATCGTCGTCGGGCCGGCCCTGGAGAGATGGCGAAGGCTAAGGTTCTCGACCCGCAACAATGGCGGCGACGGGGGCAGGGGGTGCGGAGGGATGTTCACATGTTCCACTGTCATCGCGTCTGGTTCCTTGGATCGAGACTGCGGCGAACGTCCTCGCCGACGAGATTGATGGAAGCGATCAGGCCGAAGAGGGCGAGCCCCGGAAACAGGCTGATCCAGTATTGGCCGGTCATCAGGTACTGGAAGCCGTTGGCAACGGCGGAGCCGAGCGAGGGTTTGTCGATCGGAACGCCCAAGCCAAGGAAGGACAGCGTCGCCTCCAGCGCCACCGCATGGCCGACCTCGATCGGGATCAGGGTGATGGCCGGTGCGATGCTGTTGGGCAGCAGGTGACGGAAGATGACCCTTGATGTCGGAAGCCGCATTAGCCGGGCCGCATCCATGTAGGGTTTCTTGACCTCGCTTAAGGCGACGCCACGGGCGATCCGCGCATAGGTCGCCCATTGCACGATGACCAGCGCCAGGATGATCCGGTCGACGCCCGGACCGAGCGTGACGATGGCAATCAGCGCAATCAGGATGGTCGGCAGGCTGAGCTGCAGGTCGACGAGGCGCATGATGACGACATCGACCCATTTGCCGAAGTAGGCGGCACTGACCCCGGCGGTGAGCCCGATCAGGGCGGCAAGTGCTGAACTGACGATCGACACCACCAGGCTGATGCGCAGGCCATAAAGAATGGTACTGACGATATCGCGGCCGAGGCCGTCGGTTCCAAACAGGTAGAGATAACCGCCGCTTCCGAGTGTGCCGGGCGGCGACGACGCCTCCCAGCCGAAGATCTGCAAGGGATCATAAGGGTTCTGCGGTGCGATCAGCGGCGCGGCAAGGGCAACCAGCACGTAGCTGGCGAGCAGGATTTTGGACAGGGTGAGCACCGGTCCGCGTCGGGGCTTTTTTAATGCGCTCAGGATTTGGGCTTTCATGACGGTCCACCTTATGAAGACAGGCGCACGCGCGGATCGAGCACGGCGTAGAAGAGATCGACGAGGGCGTTGAGCCCGACGAAGGCGACGGCGATGAAGGTGAGGGTCGCCATCACCACCGGCCGATCGAGCAACTGGATGGAGTCGATCAGAAGCTTGCCGACGCCCGGCCACGAGAAGATCGATTCCACCACCACGGCAAAGGCGAGCATGCCGCCGAACTGCAGGCCGATGATCGTCACGATCGGAACGCTGATGTTCGGTAGCGTGTGGCGCATGAGGATCCGTCGTGACGACAGCCCTTTGGCACGGCAAAACCGCGTAAAGTCCTGGCTTTCGACCTCGATCGTGCCGGAGCGCGACAGACGCGCGATCAACGCGATGTTCGGAATGGCGAGTGCCAGCGCCGGCAGCACCAGGTGCCAGAGCCCGTTGGCGGTCATCCAACTCCAGTCCTCACCGAGGACACGCTCGGTCGCACCGCGTCCACCGGAGGGAAACCAGCCGGTGAGGATGGCGCCGACGAGGATCAGCATCATCGCCAGCCAGAAAGACGGGATGCTGAGCGCCGAGACGCTGCCGTTCAGCAGGGTCCGGTCAAACAGCGAGCCCACGCGCCGGCCGGCAAGAAGTCCGAGCCCGGTTCCAAGCGGTGCCGCGATCAGCATGGCGATAAAGGCAAGTTCCAGCGTTGCCGGCAGTTTGCTCATCACCAGCGTGAAGGCCGGCTGATGATAGATGTAGGAGGTGCCGAAGTTGCCGCTCACGACATTGCTGATGAAGACGAGGTACTGGCGCCAGATTGGCTGATCGAGGCCAAGCGCAATGGTGGCCGCCTGAATGTCCTCAGGCGTGGCGGTTTCGATGTTGACGACGTTGAAGACCGGATTGCCGACGCTGTGGATGCCGATAAAGCCGATCAGCGACATGGCGATGAGAAGCAGGAAGGCCTGTGACAGCCTTCCAAAAACAATCGAGATCATATCCATCCGCCTCTACTCCGTCGCGGCAATCGTCTGCATCGCCGTCGTCCAGCCGCGCGGATGCATGACGTAGGAGCCGATGCGCGGGCCGTAACCGACGATGTGGTGGAAGTGGTAAAGCGGGATGATCGGCTGGTCGGCCATCACCAGCTCAGTTGCCGAAGCCAATGCCGCATCGCGCTCCGGTCCGACGGCAATGCTCTCCGCCTTGGCCAGCATCTCGTCGAAGGCGACGTTCTGATACTTGCCGAAGTTCAACGCACCGGTTCCGCGCTCCTTGTTCGGCGAAGCGAGCAGGGCGCGAAGGATGATGTCGACAGCCTCGCCGGAGGTGCCGCCATACCAGACGGCATAGTCGCCGGCAGCGCGCTTGGTGTTGAACACCGAGAACGGCGCTGTCGAGGGCTGGGCGTTCACACCTATCCGGGCCCAGCTCTGGGCGATTGCCTGCAGGCTCTCGGCGTCGCCCGGATAACGCCCGGCCGGACCGGCAAGAACCAGATTGAACCCGTCAGGATATCCGGCCCTGGCGAGCAGCGCCTTTGCCGCTTCGTAGTCAGGCGCCTCAGGCAGAAGCTTGGCCGACGTGCCCGGCAGGCCGGTCGGAAACACCTGCGAGGCGGCGGTCCCATAGCCGGCAAGGATCTTGTCTGCGAGAATGCCGCGGTCGGTTGCAAGCGCCAGTGCACGCCGCACCTGCGGGTCCTTGAACGGGTTGGCGATCGGTTCTCCCGATTTGTCCGTCACACCGGGAAGGGTGTCGCGGTCAACATCGAACTGCACGAAGTTGATGCGGGCGGCACCGACGCTGGCAATCCAGGCGCCGCGCTGCTTCAGACCATCGACATCACGGGCGGGAATGGCGTCAGCGACGTCGACCTCGCCGGTGCTAAGGGCTGCCACGCGGGCGGCCGGGTTCTCGATCACGCGGAAGCCGACCGTCAGCCAGGCGGGCTTGCCGCCCCAGTAGCCATCGTTGCGCACCAGCCTGAGGCTCTCGCCGGAGCTCCAGCTTTCGAACTTGTAGGGTCCGGTCCCAACAGGTGCAGCACCGGAATTGAGCGCTTCGGTGGTCTCAAAGCCCTCCGCCGGCTTGTTCATCATGAAGATCGAGGAGAAGGTGAGCGGCAGGGTAGGGGCGGCACCGCTGGTCTCGATGACCACCGTCAGCGGATCGGTCGCAGAAACCGCCTTGATGCCGCTGACAGAGGAGCGAAACCCGCCGCTCGGGGGCTTCAGGAAATCCCGGATCCGCTCGATCGAATAGACGACATCCTCGGCATCGAAGACCGCGCCACCATGGAATCGCACCCCGTCGCGCAGCTTGAACTCCCACTGGGTAGGGGAAAGCGCGCGCCAGGAGATGGCAAGCCCGGGCTTCAGCTCGAGACCCTCGTCCTGATAGACGAGCCGCTCATAGATATGAGAGAGCAGCGAGGTATTCTCGTTGAGATTGGCGTAATGCGGATCGAGCGTCATCAGCTTGTAGGACGTGGCGATGCGCAGATCACCCGGCTCTTGGGCCACGGCTGGCGTCGAGATCAACGACGCACCGAGCGAGACGGACACGAGAAACGCCGACAGCAGGCATGGGCGAAAAGGTCTTCCCAGTTTCATGTGCAGTTCCTTGTTGTTTTTTGACAGAGTCAGGGGCTCGCGCCGAAGGGGCTTCTGCGCGGGGTCATTCGGAGATTGCTCTAAGTCCCGGCGGCGGGCTGTCAGCGCGCCGCTTACGATGCGGCGAACACTTTCAACCGCTGAGGCGCGGCGAGGGATCAGCTGACGTATCGATTTTCAGCAAATCAGCCAGCACCGTACGGATTTGCGGCCATGGTTCGTCGGAACAGATGAGGGAAGGCTGGTTACGCGTCACAATCGCGTCGAGTTTGGCCGCAACACCGGCGATTGACGGCGCTGGCGTCAGCCACAACGCTTGTGCGGCCAGTTCCTCTGCCAACGCTGCACGGTCCTCAACCTCGAGAGCCTCGTTGTAAGCACGTGACCCGTCGTGGTCGCTTGAGGATGACAGGCCAGCCGAAAAAAGGGAGGTTTCGAGGTGTTGCAGTTGCGCCGTCGATTCGCTCAGACGGTCCCAGGTGGCACGCCAAAGATGCCAAGCCGCCAGCGCGTGATCCTGGTTGCCCGCTTCAAAATCCGAATTCTCAGGAGCGGAACGAGCCTGATGTGTGGGTAAGCACGCCGCAACCAGGGAATGAAGATCTCCTCGGGTGACGGTAGACAAAGTTCTGCTATTGTCGGAATCAGCCATGATCCGAGCTCCCTACAGCTTGGTTGTGGTCAGGCTGTGCGTGGTGTTGCAAGCACCGAGCACAGCCGCATGAACCTTTAAGTGCCACATGAACCAAAAAAGTTCAACTGAGAAATTGAAATTTATGAGTGTAATAACGGGAGCTCAGATTCGCGCTGCAAGAGCGCTTGTACGTTGGACGGCTGAGGAGCTGGCAAATGCAGCAAGCGTCGGGCTCTCCACGATCCGACGAGCTGAGGCGGAAGATGGGCCACCAACAATTACGCCAGCGAACCTGAAGTTGATCCGGATTGCTCTGGAATCCGCCGGCGTAGAGTTTATCCCCGACCACGGCGATGGAGCAGGGATTCGATTAAAGAAGTAGCCATCGAAACTCAGCTTCCTTGTCCACCCACGCGTGAGGGGACGATGAATTTTCGCAGGCTCTGTCATCTATGCGCGGTCTGTGAAGTCGAACGTTCAGACGCCGGGTCTCTTCTTGCTCATGCAATAGGAAACCTTTTCTTGATTAAAGTGTCCTGTCCACGACTTGTACCGCAACGCCGACTAGGAGCGCCGCGAGCGTAACCGCGGCACTGAAACGCGCCAACTTCATGCGACGCCCTCGCGCGCCAGACCAATCATATCCCACCCGGTCACCTCCCTGCGACGTGCGGTAGACTAACTCTGCCCCCGCTCATTCCCTTTCAACGAGAATGATGCGTAGCGCCCGAATGGCGTCCGCTGCGTCGATCAGGGTATCCTTGATGTCCTCGATGGATAAATCTCTGACGCGGGCAGATGCGATACCCAAATTGATCACAACATCGTTTGTGCGCCTGTTGCCCGCAACGCCGGCTTGCTCGCGCATACCACGGATCGTAGCGACCGATCGATCGAGGAGCCGGCTCACTTCGGAGGGCGTTAGCTTCTCGACCTCATTGGCAGCTCTGATCAGTTCGGAAACAAATGCGGTTGTTTGAAAAATGGGAACCCGAGAATTCATAAGCAATGCATCCAACATGCGGATCTGTCTCGCACGTCGGTTTTTCCTTTTTCAGCATCACGAGGCAGTGGGAGCCTTCTGATCTCGCACGATCCCCCACCTCGGCTGGTCTTTTGCGACGTTGTTTGCGGTCAAAAAGAAGCCCCGCCTTTTGAGGCGAGGCGAGGATCGCATCCATATGGCTCGATGGACGCGCTGTAGCGACTATTAGGAGAAGCTACCGAACGGACGAAGGGAAGGTCTGTTTCTGCGATTCCGGTACGGTTCGGATAAAAATCTCGCCGGGACCAAACGGCGGCGCCAACCGCAGAACCATAATCAACTCATCGTGCTTGCTACCATGGCCGATAAAGCCGTCGGGAACGCGGCCAACCGCCATGAAACCCTGGCGCTCATAGAAGCGGATTGCCTCCGAATTCTCCGCGTTCACCGCAAGCTCGAGCTGAAGAATTCCGTGAGCCTGCGCGTGATCTGCCACCTCTCGCAAGAGATTTGCCGCAACCCCGCTACCGCGCTTGCACTTTCGAACATAGACGCTGACAAGCTTCGCGCGGTGGGCCATTTTCCGCGCATTCTCAAACCTCAGCCCCATCATGCCCACAGGTTGTCCATCCAGAAACGCGACAAACACGGGCTGGTTTAGATGTTGACGCCATTGACGATCGGAGAGATTGGCCCAGTCTCCAAAAACACTGGCGTAGGAGAAAGGCTCATGCGAAAGCGCCTCCAGGCGCAGGCGCCGAAACACATCCACGTCCTTGACGCACAGGCGTCTGACGACCAATCCGTTTTCAATCGGCACATTGGCCTCCTTAAAATCACCGGTTCGTCGTGACATGCTCATGCATGTGTCTCTCTGAACGATAAACCTGGTCTCGGCGACCAGCCTCCCGCATCCCTCTGCTTTTATAGACCCGACCACTGCCATTCGGTGGATGCCGAGTTGATGATCCCACGTTCCGTATTCGCCAACAGGTCTGCCCAGAGCGGGTCGCTCGTGAAACTCGCGAGATCACCGGCCGTCTGGACTAAGGGCATCTTCCGGTATCGCGAAAGAAGTGCCGCCGCACTATCCAAAAGCCGGATCTTGCCCAACGGGTCAGCGCCATCCGGTTTCAAGACGCGGTGTCCCCAAACTCCCGGCAGACGATCGCGACGCATGTCTTCCCAAAGTTCCAACTCGCCCGATCGCGCAACCGCTTTGGCGGCAAGGTAGCGCATGAGTGGGTAGTAAATGACCTGGCGACATCCACCGAGAACGCGCACGCCGGGCATGATGGAAGTCACCAGGAACACCATGAAGAGACTTGGCACCAGCACGCGGTGCCGAAGCGCCGCCACGAGACTTTCCGGTCGGAACTGCACTTCGAAGTCCGGCCGGTTTTTCGTTGCCAGCACGTTGTCCCGGAGACGAAGGGGAACAATTCTGCCTTTGTCAGTACCCCAGAAGAAATCTGTTGTTCGGCGGAGCCATCCCTTCCAGGGGCCAGAGTTCAGTTGATCGATCGTGTCCAGGACACTCTCGGCAACCGCACGATTTCTGATAAAGCCTGCCGACAGCCACGATGCGGGGTCTTCGAGGTGATCTGCAACCAGGTCTGCTATGTCGAGATCGTCAAGCTGAAGCAGCTTGACGGAAGAAGACAGCTTGCGGCGCCACAACATCTGATTGGCGTCCCTGATAGCGTCGGCAGCAGAAGCAAATTCACCTGAAGGAAGCTCGGAGAGGAGGTGAGCGGCGGCGGCGTTCGGCACCGATTGGCCGTGAGCGTTCGACAGCGCAAATCGGTATGGTCCGCTCAAACCGCAGACGCTGGATGAATCCATCCGCCTTCGCGGCAATCCGAAGACATTGAGCGCTTCACCCTCGAGCCAGAGCCAGCCGGGGCCCTTCTTTGCCTTTTCCGCGAAACTGACCGTCGAGGCATGATAGGTGATGTACCACTCAAGCCGGTGCGCTTCGAGACCCATCAGGCTGAACAAATGCGTATAGAGCGCGACGGGTTCCGGCAGCAACAAGCAGTGCGGACCCGTCTGAAGAACCGGCGCGGACATCAACTGGTGGCTAGCCCTTCGGGCTTCCTCGTCCGCGAAACCGGATCTGCGCGCCGCCCGCTCGACGCATCGGCACAACAGTTCCATGGCATGGAGGCGTACCGAACACGCTGCCTGACCCTTGACGGCATCGAAGACTGTCGCCGCGTATTCCTCCAGTGGACGTTCCCAGCATGGGGCCATAGACGGCATGAGATGGGTCATGGCATGGCGCACGTCGCCAGCGCTGCAAAGTTTTCCGTCGGCAAGAGAAGCGGCCATTTCAGAAGGCCTGCCGCCTCGGCGCGAGTGGCGCCATGGTGTTCGCGCAGCGCCAGCTGAGCTCAGGCGCCAACGGTTCAGCTTCCGTATCGACGAGTATGACCGGCAAACGCTCGTAACAGTAGCCCGGCGGGATCGCCGGCTTCAGCATCAAGGAAACCAGCTCTAACGTGGCGGTGCGCGAATTGGACGACACGATTGTGTAGAAATTCCCGCTGTTCCAAGTTACCACCGAATAGCGAAAAAAGGTCCCGAGAGCAGCTGCCGTCGTCGCCAGATCAACCTGAAGACCCGTCATCGTGTTGAGAACTTCATCCTTCTTCTTGGAGATGTCGCCGGCCGAGAAGTAGCGAGTTTTGAAGAGCTCGTCCTTTTGGCGTTCTCGTTCCTCGTAGGTGTCAGGGTCCTCATGCGCGAGCTTCTGGACCTGCACGAGGATGCCGCCCGGGCGAATGCGGGGAACGACGAAGTCCAACTGCTTTATCCGGTCACGGTCGTACATCTGGAAAGTCGTGTCCTCCAAGAGCACGTCGAATCCGGCCTGAAAAGGAAAAAGCTCTGGATCTGAGAGGTATCTGTCGTTGGTAAGATCAAAGAATGGACCATGGAAGAAGTGCGCATGGTCGCTTCCCCGCTTTGCAACGAATGACACCCGATTGGCGGCAGTAGGACTGCAGCAGAGAGCTTCGATCCGCCCATTGCCGAGCGTTGCAAGTGCGCGCGCAAGGCATCCGGTTCCTGTCCCAAGCGTGTATATTGTCGCCGGCGAAGCGCTTCGGCTCCAGGCCCGCAAGGCAAAGGCGAGGATCGCCGCTCCCACGCGAGCTTCCTCCTCAAGCCGATAGGGAATGCTGGCGAAGTAGTGGCTATCGAAGTGCCCCCAAAGACGCCGGTGCGTATCCGAAAAGACCGCAGCCTCCAGGTCAAAGTCGAGGAGGCTCAGATCAATTTTTGGTTGAGCAAGGTCCGGAGCTCCGGACTCACCGCGTGCGGTTCTTTCAAAGAACCTTGCAAACGCCGTTAGCCTGGGCGCACTGCGCCAGTGATCAATCGTTGTCCGATCCACCATGACCATCTCCCGTTACAGCGGTCGGTGCAAGTCGACCTTAGTCGGTCAGCACCGCAACCGCAGGTAAGTTCTGGTGCATTTGTGAACCCGACCGAGGGGATAGCCAATCTACCGAAATCGGTAGGCCAGATTGGCGAAAATTGCGGCGCTTGGGCAGGTTGGATCGTTCAGAACCTAATCAACTCGAGGAAGCTTGCCCGGGCAACAGCCTGATAGCTGGTCACAGCGCCTAGTTTCAGCCTCGCGGAGCGAAGGTACAATTTGACGGAATTCTCAGAGATTCCGAGATCCGCAGCTATCTGTTTGGAGATCCGACCCATCGCGAGCAGCCGCAGACACTGGCTCTCGCGCCCGGATAGTTTTCGAATGCGGTCGAACTTGCGATAGCCTACAACCTCAAACACCGTCTCATGGAGATAGTGAGATAGAATTTGCAGTTCGTGGATGCTTGAATCGCGTAGTCGCGACCATTCTCGCCTAGGGAGCCTGGAAGTCACTGAGAAGAGACTACGTTCGCCATTCGAGCCTCGAACTGGAACCGTCAACCCTTGTGAGCCGATCCCATAGCACCGCGCCTCCTGAAACAATCGGCGGGCCCGACCTGAACGCCGGTCAAGGGACGACCAATCTACCGGAAGAAGCCCCCACCGCATGACGTCGATCACCGGGTCTATGTCGAGATAGCCGTTATCAATATATCTCGCCGCCCACGTATCTGGATAGGTCGTGGCGTAATAGGGGTAGGCACTCGAGCCGCCTGCGGCACGGACCACCAGAAACGTCATGTGCGCCACATTGTATTGCACGCAAAGTTCGCGAAGTGCGGGGTGGAGGTCCTCACGGTGGTTCACCGTCCGCAGCGTTCTCAAGCAAGAAGACAATCTGCGGTGGTCGAATAGGGGAGAAAGACTTCGTCTGCCGGTCATTTCATGCTGCGCTTCAGATCGGAAATCTGGATCATAGCGGTCGTATTTCGACCGCAAAATTGCAGGATTCACCAATGGACCAAACGA
This sequence comes from Ensifer adhaerens, assembly GCF_000697965.2. Classification (NCBI taxonomy): domain Bacteria; kingdom Pseudomonadati; phylum Pseudomonadota; class Alphaproteobacteria; order Hyphomicrobiales; family Rhizobiaceae; genus Ensifer; species Ensifer adhaerens. The sequence goes on from NZ_CP015882.1 coordinate 1,456,799, forward strand.
CGCCAGGAAGCAGCGCGCGTTCCTGATTTCGGCCCGCTTGGCTTAATCAGTGTTCGATGGTCATTGTCGGCTCCCGGCGTTGAAAGAGAGGCCCGGCCTGGCGGCGGGGCCTGCTGCTTGTTAGTCCCGGTTAGGACGCGACCAGATCAGCTGGTAGCCATCTTCACCTTCGACTGCCGCAAGTGTTGCGTAGATCGGAGCAGGAAAGCTTGGATCATCGAGCTTGACCGAGAGGTAGTCTTTACCGGTCTGCTCGGAGCTCTTCTGCCAGGCCGCCCCGAACTCGACGTTGCCGGCATAGATGCGGAAGTGGGGGCCCTTGTCGGAAGGAGATTCGATCCGGGCGATGCGAGCCTTGACGTTGAGGGCCAGGGTGCGGATCGAGCCGTTGAAGCCATTTTCAGTGGAGGTGAAAGTGCCGATGGTAGCCATGTCGAAGTTCCTTTCCGTTGTTTCGGGCCGCGCCCTTCGCGGCCTCGATGGCTGTCGAAAGGACCGGGGACGATCGGACCGCACCCATTGGGCCGCAATGAAATGGAGGACGGCAAGGGACACTTTTGTTGGCTGGCGGGGAATGGCGGCCTGAGCCGCCAGGGGCAAGAAAAGTGGGCCTGCCGTTGCGGGCGGACGATCGAGGCGTCAGCCGTTTTCCGGTCAGACACGCCCCATCGAGCCCGCGTAGGGAGCGGCCTGAGGCACGGAAGAAACATCTCCATGGCAATGAAGCGGGCCAGCACCGATCAAAACGTTCGGCGGTCGTCCACTGCCGGCGAATGGCGCCGGAACCGACTTTCGCCGTTACTGTCTCCATCCTCGATCAAGGCACAGCTGCCAATCCCGTCGCGCGAATTCGTTTGATCGCGACCCGCCCAGTGGAGGAGACATGCGCCAGCAGACAAGACCGTTCGTCGTTGAAATCAAGCCGTCCAGAAAACCGCAGAACACGGCGCAAAAGGCTTCGATCTGGGGAAAGATGGACCTGCGCGTGACCGACGAACCCATTGCAGCCAATTCGGCAGAACAGGGCCCGTCCGCGGCCACCGATGTCGTCGCTCAACGTCGGAGCGAGCGCCCTTCAGTTGCCTGATGGATGCCCTGGCGCTGTCCCAATCCAAAATTGCTGAACATCCAGCGTTCGACCGACCAGGCAAACTGTCCAGGTCGACGCGAGCGTCCTTCGCGCTGGCGTCAGCGCTGGCGTCCTCCGGGTGGGCAGGGGAGTTTGAGGGGCGGGGCTTTGGGGCGCCCCTCAAGGCACGCGATCTCCTCGCGTCGATGGATACCGGACGCGAGGAAATCGATCGGCCGAGAAGGTCAGCGGCGGAGCAATGCGGCCATTCTCTCACCAATGAGCCAAAGAGCCTTGTTGAGCTTGATGTCCTGATCGATGCCGTTAATCGGTCGAGACGTCGATCGGCGCGCTCTGCCGAATTCATCACGCCTTACAGCACGCAATCCACCTTTAACGCTGTTCTCCTGAACGACATTCCACACGGTCCAAAGGTCTTCTGCCCGGTCCTCGATGCGGCGTGGCACCAGCAATTGCTCCGGTTTGATCGGGTTTGTCACCGACCCTTCGGCGTCGCCAAAACGAACGAGATGTGCAGCCTCGGCCAGGACTTCCCTTGCCTCACGCCCCACTCTTAAGCCCGACCAGTCCTGCGGCGCCGCCAGAGTGCGCTCCGCCTCCCCAAGGACGCGATAGGTGCCCTCGATCACCTTGCCTTGAACATCACCGGAGTGTCGGACTTTGATCGCGTCGATAGTTCCCGTTTGCGCAACGAGCGAGTTGAGGCAGCACACGCGGAAAAGCCCTGCGAGCAATTCGTATGCACTCGTTCCGTCATTTGCATTCTTGAGCAGGATTTCGCAGACGGTATCGCCGACGTGATAGATATTGCCATCATCGAGACGGCGAAGCCGGATGAGGTGCTTTGTAAAATTCGCCTTTCCTTCGGTGCGGCTAACCGATTGGCGCGCTCCGACCGGCATGAACCCCTCCTTTGCGAGACCGCGCAAAATCTCGATTGTCGGGATCGGCTTGAAGCGCTCGGAGCGGCTCTCGTGCGCTGAGGTGGCAAATATCGAAGGTGCAAAGCCACGCATCTCGTCCTCGGTGAGAGCTCGACCGGTGTCAAATCGGGCAGTTTTGGCGTAAATGCTCATTGTCATTTCTCCTTTTCCCTTGGACCGCGAAGCAGGGCCGCGTCCTGCTTCCCGGGGCCGCGCGAGCGGTGGGGACGGAGGGGAAAACAGTCTTTGCGGGGAACCGCCTGCACGAAAGCGCAAGCGAAGGAAGGTGGGCGAAAGACTGTTTAGGGGAGAGAAGGGGCAAAGACCCTCGGCCCCCTCGACCGATCGGGGTCGATCGGTCAACCAACAATGAAGCGTATCGGAGCTTTCAGCATAGCGCCGCTTCAGCGGGAAAGCGGGAATTCGCGTCACGCGAAGGGCGGGAAAAGGGCCGCCGCAGGAGCTTTAACATAGTGGCCCGAAGGGAAAGCGGGACCGACTGCCCCCGACCGTAGCGTTCCACCAATCGGGCACGTGAAGCCCTCGCGTTGGCAGCGCACTCT